>JAUVDZ010000026.1 GCA_030595015.1 Candidatus Peregrinibacteria bacterium
GGTGTTGAATCAGGAGGATTTGAAACTTGTGAAGAATGATAAGCGTAATCTTGATCTCCGCTGTCGTCGTCATCATCATCGCCATATCCATATGCTTCATCTTCGAAATCATACAAATGTTTCACTATCCAACCATCTGTATTGTTATATGGTCCTTCATCAACAAGACCATCTAAATCATTATCTACACCATCACAAAGTTCATCTTCTCTAAGTTCAATACACATAAGTTCCATATCCCAGATATGTATTTGCATAGGCGTAAATATGCCATCCTGCATTACTCTGTACATAGGAAGATTTGGAATGTTTGTTTGAAAATAATCCATGAATTCACTACCAAGTACGTCATATCCATAATTACTGAATAATTCAAGAATATAACTGTTTTGGTAAGTACAATAAGTAGTATAATAAGGTGGTACACCCTTTTTACCCGGGTAAGCACTCATTATTACTGGTAGAACATTTTCTCCTTCAGGATCCCAAGGAACGATTGTTTCTATTGAACCGTCATCTTGTAGATCAGCTTCAAAATATACATATAAACTTTGTTCACCAACCATTGGGAATGTTTCAGTAAAGAAATCCACATAGCCAGGACCAAAATAATTCATAAGAATTTTTACTACATCAAATAAGTAAAATTCAATACCGTGATTAAATCCTTCATAAAAAGGATTTTCGTAAGCTCCAACATATGCCCACAGAGGGTGATCTTCTGTAATTAAATGCATTGTTACATCCATGTCAGGCCCTACAGGTCTATCAGTAATTGCACCTATAAGATCCATTTCAACTATTTCAGTTTCGATTGTATCCAGTTCCGGACCAAAGAAACTAGAAGTTGCTTGTGTATAAATATTGTCACTTAAACCAGTTAATTTAAAGAAGTAATCCGGGGCAAACTGAGGGATTACAGGATCAAGATGAATCTCAACTTCAGTATTTAAATCAGTAAATGATCTAGATCCAGTTGGTAAATAAGTTGCAATATTCGGAGTAGCAGGAGTATCTAATACGGGAGTTCCAAATTCATCACAATTGAAAAATAAAACAAAATCTCCCGTTAATGGAAAAGGGGCTTCTGCACCTAATTCCATTGGATTAAATCCACCTTCACCTGGATAAGGAAGTCCTGTACATAATGGATTTTCATATAATGGTGGGAAAGCTTTAATTATTCCGCTTTCATATTTAGTGTCATATAGATATAAAGGGAATTTTTCATCAGGAGGTAGTTCTGAATCACAAATTTCCTGTGGATGAGACAATGCACATGTTGTACGCGCATCAGCCCAAAGAATCCAGTTATGATAAGAAATCTCTGCATCAGCAGGGAAGTCCAATCCGTCGAATTTCTCATAATAATAACCTTCACCATCAAGTTCTAATTCAACATCTCCAAACATTTCACTATATCCTGTTAAAGGCAGACCTTCTTGTGTTACAACATCAAAATATACGTAATCACCTTCAGATCCAATACCATAAAATAATACATCACCATCTACAGTAATGGTTTCGCAAGTAGGTTCTCCTTCTCCCTCTTGTGGAGGGCCATCATCGTCCCCTGGAAATGGTTCCTCCATATACGAAAAATAACAAAGCACGAATTCTTCTTTTTTCGGATACAATGTCCCGTATTGTTCCTGATCAAACCATTCTCCATCACAGACATCTCCGATTTCATCTCCGTCTCTGTCTAATTGCATTGGGTTGTAGATATACTGACAGTTGTCTACTTCGTCGTATATACCGTCGTAGTCGTAATCTCCACCGCCGTTAGCAGAAGAGAAACTGAATAACATTGTCGCTACTACCGCACTTAATAATGCAGCAAATAGAAATGGTTTTCTTGCATGTAGTTTTAGCATTTTGTTTTTGTGTTAAGAATATATATAAAAATTACCCATATTTTAAATGGATTTTTGTTGATTTGTGATTTGTGATTTGAAGCTTTTTAAAGCCATATTTTTGTTTTTGTTTTATTGGAATTCAAAACCTTCTCAACTACTATTAGTATACAATATTTTTCAATCTGAGTCAACAAGCGGTGCAATTTTCTTTCTGGATACTTTTATATCTGATCTTTGTTTTTTAAGTTTTAGCATTTTTTCTTTAGCTCTTTTGCTTCTTCGTTGTTTTTGTTTACGCAGTTTGTGGATTTTTTTAGCTTTTTCAGATTCTTTGCCAAGTTTGATTTCTTCAATTTTATTTATTAAAAGTTTATAACCTGACATTCGGTTTCTTTCTCGTTCTCTATGTCGTTGGCACTTAACTTCGATTCCGGTTGGAATATGTTTAAGCCGTACAGTACTCGCTGTTTTATTCACTTTTTGACCTCCATGACCTGATCCACGAATAAACTGTTCTTCAATATCTTCAGCTCGGATATTAAGTTTTTCAGCTTTTTTTAATGTGTCTGGTTTTAGTTCAACAGGGAACTGGGTTTTCATAATTGAATTATTCTGTATAATCTCATTATATGATAATTCTTGGCTTAAATACAGCAACAAACATTAGTCAGATAGCATTAGTTGAAAATGGCGAGATTTTGGCTGAAAATTCATGGAAATCAGAGCAAAATGAAGCGGAAACATTGCTTCCAAATATTAAAAAATTACTTGAGACAGCCAAAATTGATTGGTCTAAAGTGGGTAAAATTGCAGTAATTAAAGGCCCAGGTCCTTTTACTGCTTTGAGAGTGTCCATTGCAGTAGCTAATTCACTTGCATATGGCTTAAATTTACCTATTTGGGGGATTCCTGTGCAGGATTACTGGAAATATCGCAGGAATGGTGGGTTTGTGTTGCAAGCAGGCTTAAATCGCGTTTTTTATAACGACAAATTAGTAGATTTTGATGACTTAAATGTAGAAGGAGAGATAACTGGCCATTTAAAGCCAATCCAAGTGGAAAAATTAGTTGAAAAAGGTGTAAAATTTATAAATGAAGAAGATTTACCAACTTTAGGAGAATTTCTTGTTCAGGCTGATTATAAAGACGAAAAATTAGTAAAACCTGAGTATTTTGCTCCTCCGAATATTACAAAATCCCATAAAAAATATAAACAATGATACTTTACATTGTAGCAACACCAATCGGAAACCTTGCAGATATCACTTTAAGGGCTTTAGATACCCTAAGAAAGGTTGATATTATTGCCTGTGAAGATACTCGACATAGTCAAATCCTGCTTAAAAAATATGAAATTGAAAAGAAATTGCTGAGTTATCATGCTCATTCCGGCCAATCAAAGGTTGAAAAGTTAATTGCAGCATTAAAAGATGGTCAGGAAGTTGCATTAATTTCAGATGCAGGAACTCCTGGAATCTCAGACCCGGCTTATTCACTTATAAAAGCGGCTCTTAATGAAGGTATAAAAATTGAACCAATTCCAGGGCCATCAGCATTTTTAACTGCAATTGTTGCAAGTGGTTTACCTATGAATCAATTCACATATCTTGGCTTTATCCCAACAAAAAAAGGACGCCAAACATTGCTAAAATCACTAGCTGAAGAAAAAAGAACAGTAGTTTTTTATGAATCACCGCACAGAATTCAAAAAACACTTAGTCAACTTGAAGAATTTACCGGCGGCGAACGAAGAATTGTAATTGGTCGTGAACTTACAAAAATCCACGAAGAATTCATACGCGGAACTGTTACAGAGGTTAAAGAGGGCTTCGCAGAACGTAAACCAAAGGGCGAGTTTGTAGTTGTGCTAGGGGGCAAAGGCGTGGTATAAATTTATTATGAAATACACAACAAAAAAAGCTTTCACATTGGTCGAAATGCTGCTTGTAATAGCGATTATTGGCATTATGGCTGCAGGAGCTATTGTTACTTCAGCTGGTTTTAGAAATCAGGTTGTTTTTGTTTCAAATTATCAAAGTGTAGAAGGTCTGATTTCAGAATCTAGAAGTCGGTCATTAACAGGGGAGTCTTATGAAGATACAAGCGATTTTGATAATGACGGAAGAACAGATGATTTAATTTTACCTTATGGTTATATTGTTAATTTTGCTCAGGTAGATGGCATTATTACTGTTTCATTATATGCAGATGTTTATAATTCAAATAGTATTGGGGAGCTTGATGCAAATGATGTAAAACTTAAATCTATTGAACTTGATGACAGTTTAAGGCTCACAACTATCACAAAAAGGAATACAGGAGGCACTTTAACAATTGATGATGCTGATTTTTCAATAATATATAAAACACCTGATGCTGATTTTGAAGTCTTTTCAAATGATGTTGGTGGTGATGTTTCTTCCCTTCAGATAAAGCTTTCACAGGCTGACAATGAAGATAAAGAGATGCGTGCAAAGTACTTTTTTATGCATTTTCTTTTTGGAATTCCAGAAGTTTTAAATAGTACATATTTATAATTTCCATAAAGGCTCTAATAAAGACTTGACTTTTTCTACAAAAGTGTTATGGTTATATCCTTTTTTGTTATTAATCAAAATTATGTCAAAAGAAAAAGGATCAAATAAAGAAGAGCCAATAGTTGTTGAGCTTACAGATAGTTCAACATCTATTAGTCTAAGTGGTTTTATGTCTGATGGTTTTAAGGATGAAAGAACCAAAACCGCAGAATTGCCAATTACCAGAGCATTTGTTAAAGCTCAGGCAATTGATGAAATGCGAAAAAGAGCTCATACATATTCCAGAGATTCTGAAATTATACAGGAAGGGCAGGATAGATTGATGCGAATTCTTGCGGGAAAATTGCAAGAAAGAAGGCGAAAGAAATCAGATAGTGTAATCGTAGATACAAGAGAATTGGCAGCAGAACAAGGATTTCCATATAACCAAAAACTTAATTACCAAAAGCTTGCTTTTAGAAGATGGTTAAAATATCTTCCTGAAAATTTAAGACAACGTTATTTTGCAGCTGCAGAATATCTGACTCCATTTTCAGAGTTACTTGACTCAGAAACAAAACCTGATGCTAGGCAAATTGAAGAATTTAGAGCGCAAATTAATTACGTTCGGGATTTATTAGAAACAAATATTCCTGAAGACCCGGCACCATTTGAATTAAATGCAGCACTTCCCGAAGGTTTGAGACAATTAATTTCTTATTTGAAGTTTATTGATATTCGTATTAATCAAGATTTTGTTGAATTGGATGATGCAGAAATCATTCAAAAATTAAAAAAATATACAGTTGTGTTTAGTGAAGAAATTGATCAAATAGAAGATCCAGATACGAGACAATTGGCTAAAGAGATACTTAATGAATTAATATATGCAAAAGAAACAGATAATGCGAAGGATTTAATTTCTATTTATAAAGCTCAGTTATCTAAACTTCCGGCCTGGACAATTGTAGTTCCACAGGATGTTCCTGGAGAATTAATTCAGATAATGGGAGACCCTGAGAAATTATTTCGTAAATGGGATGGAATGTTAAGTAATCCAAGTGATGAGAATCTCGAAAAGATAATGAATGAATTGTTACTTTTTACCGACCATGCTCAGGTTTTATTAAATTCATTCGGTAAACCACTTACTGATAAAATCCTTGATAACCTTTCTGAAGATACAAGAGGTATGATAGTGAAAATGATAAAAGAATCTAAAGAGATTTTAGCTTTATTAAATTGTATATTTCCTGATCAAAATGGAGAATATGATAAAGCAATTCTAAGGGTTTTAGGAAAGGCCATAGATAAACATCAGGCTTTATCTGTTTTATTAAATGAAGAATATAATAAATATCATGAAGATGAAGAATTAGATTTAGATGCAGCTTTTGATTTAGGTTTTGATGCTCCAGCACCAGCACCAACACCAGCACCAGCATTTAGGGAACCTACACAAAAACAAAGGGCAATATCAGCTACTCAAGAAGTTGATATTCAATTTTTTAATTTAATCCAAGACGATGAGGATGAAGATTTATATGCAGAAATGCTAAAACAGTATTCACTTCCTTTAAAAAATGTACTTAAAGAATTATCAAGTAGTCTTGAAGTGGCGCAACAAGAATCTTCAAATGGTAAAATTGGAGATCAGATTGCTGATCCTATTGAAAAAGTGAAAGAAGTTTTACAAAGACTTTCAATCTCAGCTTTAAGGCTTTCTGACGAGGATATTGTGATGTATGAAGTTTTCCCTGAGATGAAGGTAAAGATTGATAAACATAGAAAACAACGTGAAAAAGTAGTTAATTTTAATGAAGAAATGAATGACGAGCTTGTAAATTTTGGTGAAATGTTTGAAGCATTAAATACAGGTAAACGTGCCAATCTTGCATTAGTTTTAAGTATGTTTGATGCACTAGTTAAATTAATGAATCGACATTATTGTTTAGAAGATTTATTAAGTGATGTTAAAGAGATTGAATGGGCAAAATTAAAGGCTGATCTTGAACAATTTATGAATGAAAGTGAAAAGCAATCAAGAATTACTATTAAAGAAATTTCAAGCAGAGTTTCAAATTTTATGACTGGAATAGATAAGTTAACTGAAATGAAATTTAATCCTCTTTTAATTGATCATGATAAAGAAAAAATTAAAAGTGCCAGCCAATCAATTAGTAATGCACAAACAACATTGGAGGCTGTTCTTGATACAGTTGGAATTACTAAAGAATATCAAGAGAAAGAAGGATTAACAGTATTGATTAATATTGTTAATTACCGTTTAGCAATTGAACAAACATCAAGATTGTTGAAATTTTCATTAGCCGCACTATTTAATTGTATGGATAGAAATAGAGAAGAAGTTGATCAGGTTATGTGGATTGTAGATTTTCTAGCTACAAGAATAGATGACTTAACATCAGAGGATTTATTAGATGAAGAAAAGATGATTGAATTAAAATTACAATTTAGTGCAGTTGAAACAAATCTACAAACACTTCCAATTAGATTACAGATATAGCACGACGAGCACACTCCGTCGTACTTAACCATCCGATTCACTTTGTTCATACGCATGTTTAAGCAAAAAGCCGACCACATCACTATTTGCAGTCAGCTTTTTGATGAACTCTCTTATTGTGTTGCAAGCGATACTATTTTCGCTAATTCAGCTCTTGTTATATCTCTATCTGGCATAAAGTTTCCATCTACTCCTTCAACGTATCCTAAAACGCTGGCTTTATAAACGTATCCTGCATACCATTGTACGTAATCAACATCACTAAATGGGTTGAAGTCCAATACTGGCGGTTCAACACCTTTAACCATTAGTAAGATTTTTACTGCTTCAGCTCTGTTAATGTTTCGTCCTGGATAAAGTTGCCCATCATCTCCTTTTACTACACCTTTTTTATAAGCTTTAGTTACAATCCCACAAAACCAGTCATCTGAATTTAAATCAGGGAATAAAGTAGAATCGCAAGTTACTTCATCGAATCCAAGTCCAACCATTATCATTTTGATTGCTTCAGCTCTTACAACTGGTTTATCTGGTTCATAGTTACCGTCTACTCCAACAACAACACCTTTTTCTGCTAAATCTTCTACGTATTCTTTTGCCCAGTGAGTCTCAATATCAGTAAATACCGGCACATCGTTTTCACCTTTAACTAAAGTTACAGTATTAGAACAACCACGTCTGTCGTCAGTTGTAATTACGCAAACTCTGTAATAATTGGTACCTTCAGAAACTGAAGTGTGAAGATAAGATGTTTGATCTGGTTGGCTGTAAACTTCAATATATCCATCAGTAGGATATTTTGCATTATCGTTAGTAGTTGAATGTACAACTTTGTACCATTTTAAATCACCACCATCATATGCATTCCAGCTAAGTTCAGCTTTTCCCAGAGTATTTAAATTTCCAGTCATTGTCATAACAATAGCCGGATCGTCTGTATATGGATCCTGAGCATCATATATTGGCTCAGGGTCTGTAGTATCTGCAGGAGCTTCCGCAACTTCAAAAGTTAAAGTATTGCTACATGATCTTAAATCATCAGTATTAATTGTACAAACACGATAATAATTTGTGCCTGCTTTAACATCAGCATGTGTATAAGTAGTTACAGCAGGGTCGCTAATAGCTTTTACATATCCATCCATAGGATATTTGGCATCAGTATTTGTTTGTGAATGCACAACCTTATACCATTTTAAATCGCCATCATATTGCGTCCAAGATAACTCTGCGTGACCATCTGCATTAATAGAACCATCCAATGTTACTGAAAATGTATCAGTATCAGTGTAAGGATCATCTGTGCTCTCAGTAGTTGCACTAACAGTGTTCACAAAAAGCAAGCTGAACATTCCAAGCACAGCCAGCACTTTGAGAGTGGATTTTTTCATATAGAAAGGTTAAGGGTAAAACAATATATTTAACGTATCAAAGGGTTACTTCGTTACATTCTGCTCTTTGCTAATTTCTGTTTTCTGGTCTAAGAATCTTTTGATAATTTTCTCATGTTCTTTAGCGCTTAAATTAAAGTCTGGTCTAACTGTATTTACTTTTGCTTTTAAATGCGGGAATAAGTCGATAAACGACTGATCTCTTTCTGCTTCACAGAAGTTATGAGCCATTCCTAATTGATCTTTTTGATCAATTTCAATTAAATGATTGATTGAAAATAAGATGAGTTTTTTCCACATAGTTTTTGCATTGTACAGAGCATCTTTTGATAACTCTCCAAAATATCCTTCAAAAAAACCTTTAACTATATTAAATTCATCGATTTGTTTATCTAGTTCCTGGAATAAAGGAATGCCATGAATTAACCCATTTAATAAAAAGTTACTCATTACTGCAACTAATCCAAGTTCAAAATCTTTCATACAATAATAAAAGTATTTTTGGTCAGAAATATCTTTAGCAGAAATAACATGATCTAAATCATAGATTACAACTATGCCATTTTCATTATCAACTGAGCAGTTAAACAAATGTGCATCATAATCAACAAAGTGTTCATGTAAATGTGAAAGCGATTTTCCAAATTCACGTGCCAGGACTTGTAAAGTTTTTAGAATATCAAAATAATCAGGTTCTGATTGTCCAATTTTAGCAATATTTTTTTGCCAGTATTCTAATAATTGCGGATTTATTCGAAGTCCTTTGTCTTCAAATTTTCCTGCAAAGTAAGTTGCTAGTGGTAATTCTGATTTTGTTCTCATCCCAAATACTCCCACTCCTAAAGATTCGCCCTGATTTTGAAAGTCTTTATATTTTGCATGTGCAATAGGATAGTAAAAAGGATATTTTGCAGGTGCACCTTTCCAATTACTATATAAAACATCATAAGCCTTATATTCATGTAATGCCTGTTC
The DNA here is from genome assembly GCA_030595015.1 of Candidatus Peregrinibacteria bacterium. GTDB lineage: Bacteria > Patescibacteriota > Gracilibacteria > UBA1369 > PNNO01 > JAUVDZ01. The sequence continues at coordinate 9,269 of JAUVDZ010000026.1, forward strand.
GTAATTTTGTGCACCATAAGGCCGCTTTTTTGGTTTTGTATAAATTGGCTCATCATTATCATCAACTTCGATTTGAAAGTGAACTTCATTTACTCCATCCGGAGCTTTTTGCATGTGTGCTTCATAACCTTCATCACGACTCGGTTGAATTACCATGTGGGAATATGCATCAAAAAAACCACAGCCTTTAATTTTAATACCTTTAAAAGGCAATACTTCTTCATCAATTAACAAAAAACTACTTCGTCCGGTTTTAACCAGGGGAGGTTGCGTTTTCCACGTTATAACTTCTTCAACAATTCCTTTTTGACCTTTATTTAAAGGGAATTTATCTGAAAAATTGATATTTTCTAATTCTAAAGTACTTTCGTCGTGAGACATTAAAATAAAGTGTAAATAAATGGAGCAAGTGCGCTTCCTTCAGTAAATACAATAAGTGCACCAAGTAAAAGCAAAATAATTAAAAGAGGAGCAAGCCACCATTTTTTGCCTTTCACAATATAAGCGAAAACATCCTTAATAGTTTGCATTTTACTCATTTACAATAGAGTTAAATAATATTTCTGCAGCAGCTTTATTTCCTTCTGGTGTCCAATGTGGATCTTTTTCTTCCCAGAAATACCAGACATCATCATCAGCTTCTCTAAATTTAGGCAGTAAGTCAATAAAATCAATACCCATAGTTTTCAAGTATTGATTTAATCTTGTTTGAGGTCGTGCTTTTAAATAGGCATCATCATCAAAATGCATTTCAGGATATTTATTCCAATATTTTTTATTAGTCTGAACATCCATTGGAATAGCAAATACAATCATTCTGGCACCTATTCCTTCAGCTTCTTGTTTTATTGCAGCAAGCATTAATTCAACCTTTAGCCAGTATTCCGGGAGATCAGGGTCTCCGTGTTCGTCATCCGGTTCTAAATACGCAGGCCATGTTAATGTCGGCCCATTATTAGGATGACCATATACTCCAATCTTTTTTTCCAAAATTAGCCATCGGGTATATAGAAAGTTCCATAAATATGAAATAGGCTCTTCTGATCCTCTATATCTTAATCGGTCTTGATCATCAACATAATGTTTAATATCAATCACTTTAATTAAATTCTCATTTTCATCCAGGGTCCATTTATGTCTTCGCATTTCAGTTATGTCATTTCCTGTAAATACTTCAGTCAAAATAATATCCGGCTGTAGCATCAGGCCTTTTTCTTTTAAAATAAGATAATTGTTGTCAGTTGTATAACCGATTGATCCTAAATTGATAACTTCCCATTTGTAATATTCATCCCAATCATTAAGCATTCGTTCTAAGACTTCAGGAAAGTTGTCTTCTTTTGAAACGCCCATTCCAAAAGCATATGAATCACCTAAAAGAACAATCCTTTTAACATTTGAAGGTTTATAAATGGAAACTTCATCATCTCTAAATCCAAGTTTATTAATCCGAATTTCAGGGACCGGATCGCCATATCCATTGTAATCAACTGCTCCGGGTTTATGACCCCAAACATATGTATCGTTAGTCTCAAAAATTTTCATATTAACTGCAGTAGGACCCGCTTTTGTGGTTTCGTGCATATATCTTGCCACTCCTTCTCCTATCAAGAATAGAATCAAAAGCATCACAAAAAGTGTAATGAGGTTTATGATAATTCTTTTTCCAACTGAAATATGCAGTTTAATCTTTTTCAAAAGTCTGATCGAATTTAAGAGTTGTACTTATTACATC
>JAUVDZ010000148.1 GCA_030595015.1 Candidatus Peregrinibacteria bacterium
GATATACTGCGCAGGTTCAAAAAGGTTTTGCGTTCCCCATGCTAGGTTCTTAATTCATGGTGTCAAATTGAATTTTAACGGTCAAATGAGCATCGATGAATTTCAAATTCATGAACACCTGAAATCTGTGCAAATTGATCAAAAAAACATTGCTAGAGTAATTGCAGACAACACTTCCAAAGGATCTGATGTAGTCGAAAAGGACATGCATGATAGAAAAACTTTAAATCCGAATGATGCAAAAGATTATGGGCTTGTTCATGAAATAAAATCTGAATTATTTCCTGCAGATTCTGAATTTATCTCAATAGGTGAGCCTGTTCAAAAGCAAGGACCAATACAAATAATGCAACAAATTCCTCAAGCCGGTAATTTAACTAGATCTGCTGATTTAGACATAGTTACAATTTAAAATCGAACAAATGCATAAACACGGACGTTTTTCGCCGCTCTGTTCGCTGCGCTCTCTACGCTCTGAAAAACGCCGGTTATGCTGGTGTTAGGTATAGGATAGAAGTTTATGAAAGAACTTATTTTAGTATTTCTTGGTTTTTTTCTGAGTCTTGTCCCTCATTGGTTTTTACGAAAACGCCGTTTAAAAACTCATTGGTGTGCACTGAGAGCAGAAATGGATCATTGTAAAGAAAAAGCAAACAACCTTTTGACACACGGTATCAGATCTCCGCTATATAGATTACCCATAATGTCGTATCAGGTTTCATTTCCAGTACTTTTAGCGGATGGAGCGGTTCAAGAATCAGATGTGGCTGCAATCACCGGATTTTTTAGCCTTGCTCAAGAGATAAATCGTGGTTTAGATAATGCAGCGGAAATGGCAAAAGCAAATGAAACTGAAAAACTTAAAAATGAGTTTAATCGAAATTGCCTTAAAGCTAAAGAACTAATACTTAAATGTTAAATGAAATTTATACCAAAACTCTGTGGACTCTTATCAATTCAGTATTTAAGGGGGGAAGGCACTTGTGAAGGCCTGATTCCCAAAGTATCGACAAAAAAAATGGCCTCCCTGTGCGTATCCACGCAATTTTAAGCAACGCTGGTTGGTTACAGCGAAGTTGTTTTTGTCAGGGAGGCTGACAACCAAATATCAAAACTTCAAAACAATGTCAAATACGTAATAATTACGATGGTTTAAAAGGCCTAGATTTTTTGCTGTAATTACGCTATGTTACGGAGGCCTCCGGCAGTCAATTAATACTGCACGGAGGTGACTTATGAACTACAGCAAATTTTCAAACTGGATTTTCAAACAAATTAAAGCTTCAAGGCGGCTTAAACCGGCTATCACTGCATATCTTATTTTTCTTATGGCTTCTTCAAGAACACATACACTAACTGCCGCTGCAAGATTTTCAAACTCATCCAAGTCCAGATTCCATTATTTTTTAAAGAATAACTCTGAGATAGCTGTTTATACGTTAAGCGAACTGTCAAAAAAACAGGCTCGTCAATTTTCTAAAGTAAATAAAGGATTATCTACCGGCAACCTGCCATGGAATATTGCAATTTCTGTTGACGCAACAATCCTTAATCGATCAAGCTTACATACTCAGAATTCTAAACGTTTTAATCATGGTAAAGGATTTGTTGTCGGTCACCAATGGACAAATATTGTTCTACATATTAATGATAAAGTGATACCGTTGCCTCCAATTCCTTTTTATACTAAGAATTATTGCAAACAAAACGGGATTGAATACCAAACTGAAAATACACGAGTAGCCGAATATCTTAGTCAATTATTTCTTGAAGAGTATATCGGACCTCACGCACCTGAAAAGGTTGTTGTCCTTGCTGACAGCGGTTATGATGATCATAAAATTCAAAAAGCAATAGCCGATAAGAATTGGAAATTCATCATTGCTTTAAAATCAACAAGAAGCGTAAAAACTGAAAAAGCATATAACACTACAAAAAAAGCAGAAGACTGGAAATCAGTAACGATAACTTTCAAAAATAATCGCAAAACCGGGTGGAAAACCATTCGAGCACCAAAGAATGGTGGGAAAAAAAAGCGGATGGAGTTCCGTGTCAGACAGATCACAGGCTACCTTAAAAATTTCGGGAAAGCTCAACTGATTTGTTCGCAATTCAAAACAAAATCCAATAAAGGAAAAAGAAAACACCTCGCATGCAATGATTTGAAAGCAACACCCAGACAGATCGTCATTGGCTATCGACTTCGATGGGCAATAGAAATATTTCATAAAGAAATAAAAATGTTTCTGGGGTTTGAAGATGTATCTGCAAAGTATTTCAGTTCTGTCATATCACATGTTCACTGGGTTTATTGTGCCTACATTTTATTAAACTCGTCTCCACCGGGGTTTCATATAGGAATGAAATCAATGGCGGAAAAGCAATTAATGATTAACAAGATCATTGAGAACAAGGGATTGTCCGCTGTGAACCAGATTCTGACACAGGTTAAAGGACCACAACGATTGAAAACCCATATCCAGAAGGTTCTCAATGGTGGTATCATCGGTAACCACCTTGCGTTATG
>JAUVDZ010000019.1 GCA_030595015.1 Candidatus Peregrinibacteria bacterium
AATAGCCATAATTTTGAAGTTAATAAGTTTCTCAGAGAAAGCCTTTTCTTTGAGAAAGGACTTTATCTACACTACTTACTTTAACTTAACTCCTTGCTCAAATAAAGCTTTTCTGGTAATTTTGCATCCACAAAACCTAAAAAATATGTCGCGAAACTATTATATCCAAACTTTAGGCTGTCAGATGAATTACTCTGATTCAGAGAGGATTGATGCTGTGCTTCAAAATATTGGCCTTAATAAAACTGACAACATAAATGAAGCAGACATGATTCTTTTTAATACTTGCTCGATTAAGCAAAAGGCAGAGGATAAGGTTTTTGGTTTGATGAATAAAATTACTCAACTTCGTAGAGAGCGTCCTCATTTAATTACTGGTATTACTGGTTGTATGATTCGAAAAACTTCAACTCGTGAATCTGAGCAACGCGATTCGATTATAAAGCGTATTTCTGAGGTTGATATGGTTTTTAGAATTGAGGATTTACCAAAGCTCCCATCAATCGTTAACACCCTTTGGCCTGACTTTGAAATTTCTGAATTGATTGAAGGAAACCTTGATAATTATTTTCAAATCAATCCTGTTTACACGAGCAAAGCACAAGCTTTTGTTCCGATTGGGACTGGTTGTGATAATTTTTGTACATATTGCATCGTTCCTTATAGTCGACATCGTGAAAAGTCCAGACCAATGGCGGATATCGTCAAGGAATGCGAAAATTTGGTAGACAATGGATGTCTGGAAATCACGCTTTTGGGTCAAAATGTCAACTCGTATGGCATCTCTGATCATGATAAAAAAACCTCGACATTCGCAAAAATTGAAAATCCATTTGTTGAACTTTTACGTCACGTTGATCAACTAAAATCGCGCGGTCTTAAACGACTTCGTTTTACTTCAAATCATCCAAAAGATATTTCGGATGAACTTATTGATGCAATGGCTGAGCTTGAAACTTTGATGCCGTATCTTCATCTGCCTGTTCAGTCAGGTAATGACGACATCCTTAAAAAAATGAATCGAAATTATACTGCGGATTGGTATCGTGAGGTTGTAAAAAAACTCCGCGATAAAGTACCTGGCATTTCAATCACTACAGATATTATTGTTGGATTTTGTTCAGAAACAGAAGAGCATTTTCAGGATTCAATCAATCTATATAAAGATATTAAATGGGATATGTGTTATCACTCACAATATTCAGAGCGAAAAGGTACTTTTGCATTTAAAAATCTCGAAGATGATGTAAGTCATGAAGAAAAAAAAGATAGATGGCATAGACTCAATGAAGTTCTTAAAACGATTGCACGCGAAAACAATCAAAAATTTAAGGGTCAGGTTGTCGAGGTTTTAGTTGAAAAATGTCGAAAAGGGATTTGTGAAGGACGAAGTGAACACTTTAAAACATGCACGTTCGAGTCAAAAGAAGACCTCACAGGCCAATTAGTTAAAATGAAAGTTGTTAACCCAAGGGAGTGGCTTTTGGAAGGGGAATTGGTATAGCGCTTTGCGTACTTAAAAAAAGACCGAACCACATAAAGTAGCCCGGCCTTTTGATATATTATTTTTTTACTTGTGAAGTGAATCAAGCCATTTAGAAGCTTTATCTTTACCTCCAAGTCCAAATGCCAAACCACCAGCAAGAGCAAGCATAACAACGATTCCAGTGAATAGAATCTGAATTAATTCGCTTGCAATATTTAGTTGAGTTAGAGCAGCAAGAAGAGCAAAAACAATCAAAGACCACTTAGCCAAAGCAGCTACAGAGCGAGCCTGATGTTTATTAATTTTTGCAGCTTTAAGTGAAGAATCTGTAACAGTAAATGCTGCTTTTCCCAGAATAAGACCAATCGCAAGAATAACAATCGCTACAAGTACATTTGGAATGTACAGAACGATTCTTTCAAGGAATTCAGTAATTTGAGGAATATTTAGAATATCAGCTACAACAATAAGAACAGCAATAAGAATAAACCATTTAATTACTCCAGCTAAAAGGCCTGAAAGTGAAAATTTGATTCCATGCTTTTTCATAACTTTTGGAAATCCTGTTTTCTCAATCAGGACATCTACTTTTGTAAGTTTCAGTAATTCATAAACAAGTTTGCTAAGCAGACTTGCAAGAATGAGGCCTATTATGAGCACAAGAAGTGCACTCAAAAGTTCAGGGACGAAAGCAATTATCTTTAACCAGAGATTCTGTAAAGATGAAAGCAATGCTTCTCCCCAAGTTTGAACAGTGTCCATAGACTTGAAGTTAAATTATAAATTGGCATATAGAGCTACGCCAATTAAATATTATATACTAATTTGAAAAAAAAGAAAGTTTATGCCCTAATTGTATGTTTTCTTTTTGACTTTTATCCAAACCTTTTTAAATATAGGCAGCGAAGAAGTTGAAAGCAAAAATGCTGTAGTTGGCACAATTGAATTTATATATGGATTCGGAAGATTGGCGATGATAAAAAACACAACAATCACAATGTAAGTGAGTACAGCAACAATAATTTTGCGTGATAGGCTCGTTTCCCATGCTTTATCCAGCTCAACTTTGCGGTTTCGGGCTTTGATTAGATCGAGTTCTTTTTGTAATTGGTCGGTGTTATTCATTTGATACGATTGCTTTAATTCTCCTAACCCCTGCACTTGAACTCTGTTCTTTTTTAATCTTAAACGATCCTATATCTTTAGTATTTTCAACATGAGGCCCTCCGCAAATTTCTTTGCTGAAATCTCTCACAGTATAAACCTTAACCGTGTCTCCGTATTTTGATTCAAATAAACCGATTGCTCCTGCTTTTTTTGCATCTTCTACGCTCATTTCTTCGCAACTAACAGTTTGTCCTTTTTGGATTTGTTCATTCACAATAGCTTCAACCTCATCTAATTGCTCACGTGTAACTTTTTCAGGATGAGTGAAATCAAAACGCAAACGATCAACTGTGATATTTGAGCCTTTTTGTTCAACATGATCTCCTAAGACCTTACGTAAAGCTTGATGTAATAAGTGAGTAGCAGTGTGTAGTTTGGTTGTTTGTTCTGAATGATCGGCAAGACCTCCTGCGAATTTTTCTTTGGCTCCGGCACGACTGAGCTCTTGATGTTTTTCAAAAGCTTTATCATAACCTTCTCTATCGACTTTTAAACCGTTTTCTTCAGCTAATTCTTCAGTCATTTCAATTGGAAATCCATATGTGTCATATAATTTAAAAGCTAAACGACCAGGCAAAATCGGCTCCTTATTCTTCATTAAATTAGGAAGCATTTTTTCGAATTCACGTTCTCCCTGAACCAAAGTTCTACTAAATTGTTCTTCTTCTTTTTTGAGCTCAGCCATGATTTTATCTTGAAATTGTTCAAGTTCCGGATATACATCTTTATAAATTTCTATATAAATTTTTGCTATCTCTTCACAAAAAGCGCCTTCAATTCCCATCTTTTTTCCAAATCGAATCGCGCGTCTAATCAATCGTCGTAAAACATAACCCTGATCAGTATTGCTCGGTGCAACTCCAAAAGGATCTCCTAAAATAAACACTGCCGCACGTAAATGGTCAGCAATTATTCTTTGAGAAATCAAGAAATCTTCATCTTTATTCCCACCTCCAAGTTCTCGGATTTTTTTAATTGCCGATACAAACAAGTCAGTTTCAAAAGGTGTTGCAACGTTTTGCATAAGCCCTGCTACGCGTTCTAGCCCGAGTCCTGTATCAACATTTTTTTGATCACATTCGTTAAATGATCCGTCTTCATTTTTAATATATTCCATGAAAACATTATTCCAAATTTCAACATATTTTCCGCATTCACAAGCAGGTCCCATTTCATCACAACCTGGACATTTTGGCTGATCTTTTATATAAAAAATCTCAGTATCAGGACCGCAAGGACCAGTTTGTCCGGCAGGACCCCACCAGTTTTCTTTTTTTCCATAAAAATAAATAAGTCCACCTTCACATGGCTCACCTTTCTTTACTCTTCGAAACCCGAGTTCTTCCCAGGTAGCAGCAGCTTCGTCGTCACAAGGTGCATCAGCATCTCCTTCAAAACAAGAAACCACAATTTGTTTTGGATCAAAACCTAACTCCTCAGTTAAGAATTCATAAGACATTTGAATCGACTCTTTTTTAAAATAATCTCCAAGCGACCAATTCCCCATCATTTCAAAAAAAGTAAGATGGGTTGTATCTCCGACTTCATCAATATCATCGGTGCGCACACATTTTTGAGAATTAACTAAACGAACACCTGCCGGATGCTTTTCTCCACATAAAAATGGAACAAGAGGATGCATGCCTGCAGTTGTAAATAAAACAGTAGGGTCATTTTCTGGTATTAAAGAAGCGCCTTTTACCTCTTTATGATCATGGTTTTTAACAAAGAAATCTATATAACGTTGTCTGAGTTCCGAAGCTTTCATAATTTTAAGTTTACATACGTGCTGAATTTTAGAGAATTTTCTTGTATTTAACAAGGATTTTTGCCATATTGGTAGCACATTTAACTATTATTTATGGCTAAGAAGAATAAAGCACCGAAAATACCTAAAAAAGCTAAAGATCCTATAAAAAAAGAGAACTTTAGAAAAAGGCTTGTAGGTCTTTTAATTGGTCTTGTAGGAATCTTTTTATTACTTTTCGTGATTTTCTACACAGTTTCACGAGTTTTCAGGCCAGCTGACTTTGCAGAAATGCTTCCAAAAGAAAACACCATTGCTTTGATGCAAATTAACGTTAATAACGGCCACGAACAGGTTAGAAGATTTTATAATGCTTTAAATAAATTTGAAACTTATCATCCAAATTCAATTGAAAATATGATGAATGAGCAGCTTGATATAAATTACGAAAACGATATTAAACCATGGCTTAATAGGCAAATTGGTTTTGCTGTGCTTAAAAAGGATAATAACGAAAGTTTATATGATATGGTTTATTTCTTCGAGACAAAAAATATCGCTGAAACTAAGAGTTTTATGGAGTCGCGTGGTCTTGAAAGCCAGGATGATTATCTTTTAAATGATGAATATAAAGGTTCAGAAATTTACAGATATGCATTGAGCCAATCTTACAATTTTGTTTTTCTGAATAATTATATGATTGTAAGTGAAAATCAGGGAGCCCTTAAGCAAATAGTTGATACCCATAATGATAAAGATTTAAGACTTATTGAAAGCCCTGAATATCAAAAGATAAGTCAAAATCTTCCAATTACGACTTTGCTTTTTGGATATGTTGATGTTGCTAAGCTTGTTGATTATCTAAAAACAAATGAAGAATTTATGGCAGATAAAGGAATGGATCTTTTGGCATTTGAACCATTTTTAAAGATTTATAAATCTTATGGAGTAACCGGAATGATTGAAAATCATAATTTTGCAGTACAGACGTTTACGACTTTAGATAAAGGATATTTAGATGGTAAAGATTTACTTAATTTTGATTCAAAGTTTCAGGCTGAGTTTTTGCAACTTTTGCCGGATGACGTTAAAGCTTATGCTGGTGGCATGAATTTAACTAAACAATTTCAAAGATATTCAGAAATTTTTGGAGTTGGAGGCGAAGTTTCATATTTAATTTTTGAAGGAGCTCTTCGGTCAATAAAGAGTGAGTATTTTGGAAACGAGATTGAACTTGAGGCTGATTTATTCCCTATATTGCAAAAAGAGTATTTGTTTGCAGTTACAGGAGAAGGTTCAGATCAGGCAACAACTATGATTTTTGGTCTTAAAGATCCTATAAATGATAAAGATAAGATTAATAATATTGCAGAAAGCTTTATTCGAAAAAGTGCTTTGCTTGCTCCTAAAGTTGTTGAAGTTGAATTAGAGGATGGAACAAAAGCTGAAGAGATTGTGACATCTGAAAATACAATTGAAAAAACTGAAGAAGAGTATCATGGGTATTCAATTAATTCTTTGGATGTTGGAGATCCAAATTGGGGAATTTATTATATCTTGCTGGATGACCAATTAATTATTTCTACCAAACTGGAAACTATTAAATCGATAATTGATTTATTTATTAATTCAAGCGGTAATTTTAGATCTTCAGCTGTATTTAGAGAGAATGTTTCTCCTGTTTTAAGAACATCTGATGAAATTATTTTCTTTGATATTCATTATATTATTGATAATTATTTTGCAGATAATCCAGAATGGATGGCTGGATATTTTGAACCATTCTCAGTAATTAGTATTGGAAAAAATTATTTTAAAGACGGCATTTCAACGATTAATTATATTAAAATCAACTAATGCCTATTGTTAGAGATATTAAAAAATGTGATTCAAAAAAAACCATTATCATTGATATTGGTGAGAAAAATGAGCTTAAAATTTCTAAAAGAGTAAAAACCCCCACAGTTGAAATAGTGCATGAGGAAGAGCAAAAACCGAGCTCGCCAGGCGGATTTGCTGGGTTTTGGGCATTTGGATTAGCAGCCTTTTTAGTAGTTTTTGTTTTTAATATGATGAACATAGGTAGTCAGTTATTTGGCGTGGCTTCTGATGTTGAAGCAAATGCTTTTCAGGGTGTTTACAGTTTTGTTGAAGGTGGAAAAGATGCGATTGATTCAAACTATGGCTCCGCAATTGGGAATTTTGAATCAGCTTCAAGCGCTTTTGATAAAGCAAAAAAAGATTTATGGTTTTTGGGTGGTCAGGTTAATTTAGGAGTGAAAGAAGATATTGGAGGAAGTGCACTTGCGATTTTAGAAGCAGGAAAGTATTTATCTGGCGGAGCTTCTGATTTCTCACAGGGGATTAGTGGTATGCAGGAAATCCCGATTTTATTTTTAGAAAGAAATGCACTTAAAAATGTTGAAGTTAGTGGTGAATCATTAACTGAAAAACTTAAATCTTCATTAGAATTATTTGATTCAGCATTAGTTGATGTTGTTGAAGCTAAAAAATTATTAGGGAATGCTTCTTCATCAATTCTACCTGCAAAATTCCGCGAAAATTATGATACGGTAACTAAACGATTAGATGACCTTGTTGTTGTTCTAAACGAGCTTAAAGAGCGAGTTCCTGCGATTATGAATATGCTTGGCGATCGCTATCCTCATCGATATATGGTTCTTTTTCAAAATAATACAGAGTCAAGGCCAACAGGTGGATTTATCGGGTCGTTTTTAATTGTTGATGTTAATGATGGATATATAACTAAGGCTGATTTTCATGATGTTTATGATTTTGATGGACAGCTTAACGAACATATCCCTGCGCCTGAAGAAATTTCTGAGCTTACAACTAATTGGCGTTTAAGAGATTCGAATTATTCTCCGGATTTTGAAGTGTCAGCTAAAAAAGCTATGTGGTTTTTAGAAAAAGAAGGCGGCCCTGGAGTTGATACAGTGATTGCGATTAATCAAAGTTTGCTTGCAGATTTGTTGGCTATTACAGGCCCAATTGAAATTGAAGGGCTTGATGCTCCTTTGTCATCAACAAATTATAATACTGTTCTTACTTATATCGTTGAGTCAAAACTGGAAGGGGAGACAACTCCTAAAAAAGTTTTAGATCGAGTGATCCCGGCAATGCAGGAGAAATTAACTGATGAAGCTTTATTTAAAAACATTCTTGCTGTGATTCAAAAAGAAGTTAAGCATAAAAATATTTTAGCTTATTCAAAAAATATCCATACTCAAAAATTCTTTGAAGAAGTAGGAGTAAGCGGTAAAATCACACAAACACCCGCTGATGAAGACTACTTTACATTAAATGCAATTAATATTGGAGGAAATAAAAGCGATCTTTATATGAACACTTCAATCATTCATGAAACATTTATTCAAAAGGATGGCACAGTTAGCGACGTAGCCTCAATCAAACGGGAACACACATGGAATCCTAATGTGATTTTAACGTGGCGTGATCAATTAAACCCCTTCGGTTACTCAGATCTTCCGGACTGGCTTCAAAATATTCTCGGCCGCGGAAACAATAAATCAGTAATGAAAGTCTTTGTACCAGCCGGCTCAGAATTAACTGACGTAATAGGAATTGAAAAAGACCAGGTCACAGTTGGATTTGATGAACTTTTAAATAAAACATACTTTTACTTTACAGTTGAAGTTGCTCCTCAAAGCGAAAGCCAAATCACACTTACATATGCGTTACCTTTCAAACTTGACCTTGGAACAGCCGACGAATACAGATTAACAGTGCAAAAACAACCAGGTGCAATCCGCGATGTTAGATTCACAAAACGTATAAACAGTGATCCACGTGTTGTAAACTTTCGAACATATCCGGAAGAAATCATCTACACCGAAGGCGATGTGATTCAATACGAAACAACCCTAATTGAAGATCAACATTTTGCTTCTTTGTGGGGGAGCTAGTTGAATTAGAGCTTTGCGAAGCAAGGCCTAAGATACTGGCGATCACCGAAGGTGATTCAATTAAACAGCATCTTGTTTTTGAACTGAATCTAAGTATGCAGAGCTTTTTCGTCTTCAACAGATGATTTTATGGATTCTCTGGTGCATCTTTTAATAGCTGCCAAGGTTGCAGCTGTTTTATTAACTATTGCAAGTTCATCAGGAGTTAGCTCTCTGCCAAGCATTTCTACAGCATGGTTCTTTAACATTTCTACTGGTGTCGGTTTATCTGTTGTATTAAGATCTAAGTCTTTTGCATCCATAAATGTATGTATTAATTACAAGGGGTGATTATAGGCGAAGATTGCATCTTTGTCAACCCTTACTTCCTTCCAAACATCTTCTCTAATTCATGATAAGTAATTTTCACCATACTTGGTCGCCCGTGTGGACATGTATATGGACGTTTTAATTTGTCGACTTGCCTGATTAGCTCTGCCATTTCGTCTATACTAAGGTCTTTTCCGAATTTAATAGCAGATCGACATGACATGTATTCAATTATTTTTTCTTGTGGATTTTTAACTGCCCGCGACTTTTTTTCGTCACTTAAATCACTAATTACTTGCTGAATAATTCCCTGAATATTTTGATTTGCAATAGTGGAAGGCACTGCATGAATTATAAATGTGTTCCCTCCGAATAATTCGATTTCGAATCCAAGTTTTTCAAAAGTTCCACGATTTGCTTCAAAAATTTCTGCTTCCATTGCCGAAAGTTCGATGTTCTCTGGCAATAATAATTGTTGTTTTTCAGGGTCTTGTTTTTCAAATTGATCCATCAATTCTTCGTAACGAACTCTTTCATGAGCGGCATGTTGATCAATCAAAACCAATCCTTCTGCATTTTCAGCTAAAATATAAGAACGCGCTATTTGGCTTAAAGGAACCATACTTAATTCTTCGGCGTCTTCCTGAACATACGAATATTTATTTAAACGCCCAGGCATATGAGTGAATTCAAAAGCAGCTTTAACTTGATTGTCGGTTGGCGCTTCTTCTTGTCGGGAAGCTTTAAAATCTGGCATAAGCACATTCTTTTCTAAAGTCGTTATTGCTGCTCTTCGCAATATTCTAAAAATTTCATTTTGATTTTGAAATCTTATCTCAAGTTTTCGTGGATGCACATTTACATCAATCAACTCAGGCGCGATAATAACGTTTATTACAAAAAATGGCTTCCTCCCATCCATTAAAAGGGAATGATAGGCCTCAGCCAATGCGTAATTAAACAAATGATGAACAACTGGTCTTCCATTAATAAACAAATGCTGATGCTTTGATCCGGATCGACCAAGTTCAGGTTTTCCAATATATCCTTCTACCTGAATTTTAATGAGTTCGCTATCGCTCACACCACGCTCGCGATAAGTTTTCGCTCGCGAGAGACTTGCGTCTCCGTTATGACCATAGAAAATCGGCAAACAATTTTCTGCAACATTTTTTCCTAAAACATCGCGCACTCGATTTAGTAAATTTTCACATTTCACATACTCAAAACCAGGTTTTCCATTGTGAATAATTTTCAAATGTATATCTGGATTTGCTAATGCAACTTTTTGAAAAACTCCTAAAATCTGCTGATATTCAGTGCTTGGTGTTTTTAAATATTTTTTTCGTGCAGGAGTATTGTAAAAAAGATTCCGAACTTCAATTTGAGTTCCATCTGTACAACTAACTTCCTCATTTTTCTCAATTTTCCCACCTACACTTTCAATCAATCTTCCAACTTCATCTTCAACTCGTTTAGTCCGCATGGTAATAGTTGAAACCGAAGCAATACTTGCAATCGCCTCGCCTCTAAATCCCATGCTTGAAATATTAAAAAGATCATCTTTCGATGTGATTTTACTTGTAGCATGACGCTCAAAAGCCAACAAAGCATCGTCTTTATCCATTCCACAACCATTGTCAGTTATCCTTATTAATTCATCGCCTGCTCCATCAACTTCCAACACAATTCGGCTTGCTCCTGCATCAATTGAGTTCTCAATAAGCTCCTTTACAACAGAAGCCGGACGCTCAACAACCTCTCCAGCAGCTATTTGATTAACCAGATTTTCAGGAAGCACTTTTATTATCGACATAAGCATGAAATTAGTCTGTGCTGGTACCTTAATATATACACAAAATAAAAACAAGATTTACGAAATGGCAAAATTAAGTTATAGTAGCCGTTGATGTATTCGTAACCATTCCTAAATGGAAAACGCTACTGGATGGAAGTCAATAAATATTGACGCAACCATCAAGAAAATGTTCAATCTTTACAAAAAAAAGCCAGTCTTGTTCGGAGGGCTTGTTTTGTTATTGAACGTTCCGTATTACCTGCTCGCTACTTACGTAATGGTGCCTTATTTCCCAATTTGGCTTTACCTGATAGTGAATATCGCGCTTGGTTTATTAATCGGTCTGCTCACGCTTGGAGGTTTAATCCACGCTGCAGACAAAACTACTGATGGTAAAGAAGTTAGCATTATTGAATGCTACAAATTTGCTTTGCCAAAACTTTGGCAGTATATCGTGCTTTTCTTCAGAATCATATGGTACACATGGGCATGGGTTTTAATCGTGCTTTTGATTATCATGGGATTCACTAGCGCAGCGATGATTGAGAATGTTGCAGAAACATTTGTTTCTACTGATACTGCATATGCTCAATCTGATTTCGACTTCTCTGACTTTGAAGGTATGGAAGGTTTTGAAGACTTCGATTTTGATTTCGACACTACTGGTTCAATGGATTTCGGTTCAATGGGCGGTGGTTATGGTAATAGCTATGGTGGTGGAATGCCAGATTTAGGCGGACTTCTTACAGGCGGTGGAATTCTTAGTCTTATCTTAGGATTAGCATTTCTCGTTGTATTAGTACTAGTTGTTATTCGGTCTGTTAGAACAGTATTCTCTTACTATGCATTGTTTGCAGATGAGAAAACCGATAGCAAAGCAGCACTTGCTGATAGTATTAAACTTGCTAAAGGCAACTGGTGGACAATTGTTGGTTATGCGTTAATAGCAGGATTCGTTATGATTCTTGTTACTGTTGTACTTGGAATTGTTGCAGGACTTCTGTTCGCAATTTTCCCAAATCTTCATTTTATGCTTATCTTAAACATGGTAATCCAATCAGTTGTATTACCTTTACCAGTGTTGTTCTACTACACGTTCTTCAACAATATGAAGAATGTAAGCTAATTAGAATTTTTCTTTAGCTCATCAAGTTTTTGAAGAGCTTCAAGGGGAGTTAAACCGTTTATATCAAGCGCGTTTAGCTCCTCTTTTAATTTGTCTATTTTTTGATGTGGTCTTGGCGTTTCAAAGAAAGTCATTTGATCTTCATTGATTTTAACCTTTGGTTCATTCACATGTTTTTCTAAATCTTTCAATATATGCATTGATTTTTTTATAATTTCATTTGGAAGTCCGGCCAGTCTTGCAACTTCAATTCCATAACTTCTATCAATACCGCCTTCATTGAGTTTATATAAGAAGATCACACCATCATCTTTTTCTTTAACAGCAACGCTGAGATTTTTTGCATGAGGTAATTCTTCAACAACTTCAATTAATTCATGATAGTGGCTCGCAAATAAAGTTTTGGCTTTAACTGTATTGTGGATATATTCAGTGATTGCCCATGCAATGCTCACTCCATCATAAGTTGAAGTTCCACGTCCGATTTCATCTAAGATTATAAGCGATCGTTCTGTTGCATTATTGAGGATATTTGCTGCTTCCTGCATTTCAACCATAAATGTAGATTGACCTTTGATTAGATTGTCACTGGCTCCAACTCGTGTAAATATTCTGTCCACTAATCCAATTTTTGCCTTATCTGCAGGCACAAAACATCCAATGTGAGACATCAAGACTGTCAACGCAACTTGTCTAAGTATTGTCGACTTTCCACCCATATTTGGGCCAGTAATTAATAGCAGTCGTCGATCCTTGCTGTCTATATGGATGTCATTCGGAATAAAGTCTCCTGAGAATGTCATTTTTTCAACAACAGGATGTCGTCCCGCTGAAATTTTAATCATGCTGTCTTCACTAACTATCGGCTTACAATAATTATTCAATTTTGAAACATAAGCAAACGAACACAGACAATCAAGTGAAGCAATAATCTGTGCATTTTTTTGAATCGCTTTAATGAATCCAACAACTTTTTCCCGAACTTTCTGAAACAATTCATATTCAAGTTCAGCAATCTTTTCTTCAGCTCCCAAAACTTTTTCTTCGTATTCCTTTAGTTCAGGAGTGATGTATCTTTCTGCATTAACAAGCGTTTGTTTGCGAATATAATCTTCAGGTACATTTGCAATATTCGCTTTGCTAACCTCTATATAATATCCAAATACTTTATTGTATTTAACTTTCATTGAACTAATCCCGGTTCGTTTTATTTCTTTTGCCTGCAAATCTTTTATGAAGTTTTTTCCCTCCCGACTAATTGATTTTAAATCATCAAGTTCTTTGTTGTGACCTTCTTTGATCATTCCTCCGTCTCGTAAAATTAACGGTGGTTCTTCTTCTATCGCAGTTTCAATTAAATTAGAAAGTTGAGATAAATCTTCAAATTCAACACTTAAAAGTTCAGTACTTGAATCATTTAGAGTGGATTTTATTAAAGGAATTTCATTAATAGTATTTCTCAAAGCAATAAGATCACGTGCATTCCCGGTTCCAAGACTTAATCGTGAAATGATTCGTTCAATATCCATTATTCCCTTAAAAATCTCACGCAAATTACCTAAAAGTTCATTGTTCCCATGCAACTCTTCAACTGCATTTAAACGTTTTTCAATTTCAACAAGAGACAATAAGGGCCTGGTTAACCATTTTCTTAAAAGACGTCCACCCATTGAAGTCAAAGTTTCATCTAAAACAGAAATTAGAGAACCTTCTTTATCAGAGTCTCTTAAAGTTGATAACAATTCGAGATTTTTTAATGTTGCTTCATCTAAAGGCATAAACTCATCAGTAGAATAATATTTTATTTTCCCAATATGCTTAAGATCGTTTTTTTGGGTTTCCAGAAGGTATGAAAGAAGCTTTCCTGAAGCTAAAATTGCAGCATTTGAATTATCTATTCCGAATCCATTTAATGAATGAATTTTAAAATGATCTTTAATTATTTCTTCAGATTCTTTGTAATTTTCATAAGGAAAGAACGAAGTTCTCTCAAAGCTATCACGGAGCATCTGTCCAGTTGGACTTTCAATGAATTCCTCACTAAAAATACACTCAGCCGGATACAATTTAGTAAATTCAGTAAGCAAATCAGCTTCGTTAGCAATCTCGGTCACAAAAAAATCACCAGTAGTAATATCAGCATAAGCTAAGCCAAATCGACCTTCAGTCGACACAACACTAACCAAATAATTATTAATTTTATTGTCTAAAACAGTATCATTAAAAGTTGTTCCAGGTGTAATTACCCGCGTAACTTCACGTTCAACAATTCCAGGAAGTTTCGGATCACTAGTCTGTTCACAAATTGCAACCTTGCAACCATTTCGTGTTAGCTTTGCAATATAGCCCTCAACTGCATGATAAGGAACTCCACATAAAGGGATTTTTTCACCTTCATTACTTTTTCCCCGGGCAGTCAGAGTAATATTAAGAATCTCCGCTGCTTTAACAGCATCTTCTTTAAACATTTCATAAAAATCTCCAAGCCTAAAGAGCAAAATCGCATCTTTATATTTTGCTTTAATCTTTTCGTATTGTTGCATCATTGGAGTAGCCAACTGCATATCAGGTTAGAGAATTTGCAGGTGTAAAATATAGCGAATCTACTCCATAAAGTCCACTTTTCCTGATTTTAAATTATAGTAACCTGCAACCATTTTAACTTTTCCGCTTTTGTAGTACTTATCTATCACCGGATGTTCACGATAATCAGCAGTTTGATTTGGATGTATACTTTTACCTTTTACAAAGCGTTCGTTGCCTTCTTACCAAATAGGCATTTGACCAGCAACAAGATATCTTTTTTTCATTTTATCTTTTTTCCATTGTCTTATTTTTTGACCAAATGAACGTTTTTTCATGTTTGTTGGT
>JAUVDZ010000117.1 GCA_030595015.1 Candidatus Peregrinibacteria bacterium
CTTTTTCTGCACGTTCAAGAAATGTATATACTCTGTCAAGGCTGATAACTACTTCTTTCATAGAATCTTCATTGTAATCTATTGGGCTTCTATAATGCTTAGACAAAAGAAAAAATCTTATAGCTTCAGCAGGGTACTTTGCAAGAACTTCCTTGATCATTGTAAAATTACCAAGAGATTTAGACATTTTTTCCTCATTAATATTTATAAATCCATTATGAAGCCAATATTTAGCAAATTGCCGACCATGGGCTGTTTCGCTTTGTGCGATTTCACATTCATGATGCGGAAAGGTTAAATCTGCGCCTCCAGCATGGAAATCAATTGATTCGCCAAGTATTGCAACACACATTGCACTACATTCAATATGCCAACCAGGTCTTCCTTTGCCCCAAGGGCTGTCCCAAGAGGGTTCTCCAGGCTTTTCAAGCTTCCATATAGCAAAATCCTGCGGATTTCTTTTAGCTTCATTTACAGCAACTCTTGCACCCATTTGAAGTTCATCTATTTTTTGTCCTGAAAGTTTTCCGTATTCTTCAAATTTAGTGATATCAAAATAAACACCATCTTCTAATTCATAAATTGCATTTTTTTCATCAAGTTTTTTAATTATTTCAATAATGTGCTCAATGTAATCTGTAGCTTTTGGTTTTACGTCAGGTTCCATTATTCCAAGTTCAGTGTAATCTTTAACATATTTGGGTATTACTTTTTCTGAAAGTTCTTTAACTGAAATTCCTTCTTCATTAGCCCTATTAATCATTTTGTCATCTATATCAGTGTAATTTGATACATATTTAAGATTGAAGCCTTTATACATAATATATCGACGTATAACATCAAAAGCTGTAGCACTTCTTCCGTGTCCTAAATGCGCTGAATCGTAGACTGTAGGGCCGCATAGGTAAAAAGTCACCTCTTTAGCATTTAAAGGCTTAAATTCTTCTTTCTGACGGCTTAGAGTACTGTAAACTTTTAACATTAGACTAAAAGATTAATAATTATTCCTCTTAAAATTTCTATTGTTAAAAACGCAGCAATTGGCGAAATATCAATCATTCCAATCCTAGGTATGATTCTTCTGAATATCGACAGGATTGGTTCAGTCACTTCAAATAAGAAATTACTAAAAGCGCCTCTTGAACCCATTGGTTTTATCCAGGAAAGAATTATTCTTATAAATATTGCGAAGATTAAGACGTCTCCGAAAATATTAACAAATTGTGCTATGTATATTCTGATTTCCACAGAGACGAATGTTAATGAGTCTCTAGCGAGCGAAAACTTATCGCGAGCTTAAGCGTGAGTCCATTTATGGACAAACACATTATCGAATCAGATTCTAGCACACTTTGTTTTTAAATTTAAAGTAAAGCTGTGCAATTACTAAAGAAAGTACAACAAACCAAAGCATTTCAGGACCAGTTGAAGCCTGTTTATCAGGCACAATATCCTGGCCAATCAAATCTGTGCCAGATACATCTGCTAAAGTTTGCGGAAGGAAAGGAGCCCCACTTACAATACTGCTTAAATTATCACTTTCTTGCCCCTGGTCATCAATTGCAGCAACTGCAAAAAAGTATTCATTACCATTTTTAAGATTTGGAATATACCAACTTGTTTTGTTGTCAGACGTACTAACAAACACTTTTAAGTTAGCAGGCGAAAGTCCATAGTAAATTTTATAATGATCTACATGATTATCATCAGTAGCTGATTCCCAATTTAAAGTCACACGACCATCTGAACCTTGAGATCTAACACCAAATACATCAGCTGGTGGCAAATCAGCAACTTCAGAAGGTTCGTCATCGCCATCTGCCGGTTCAACAATTGCAGGCTCACCAATAGTAACTATAGCAACGTCAGTATATGAACCTTCATTTCCAAGCTCATCTACCAAAATTACATCAATAGGATAAGTTCCGGTTTCAGATGGAGCAGGAATAGAAGTGGTATATTTTGATAAATCGTCGGCATCCTGTTCGAGTTCTGCAATATCAATATTGAAAACTACAGCACCCTGAAAGACATCTTCATCAGTAATAACAGTTATATCAATAATTTCGCCAGGATTAATTTTGTCAGACGGTTCATAATAAAAATCTTCAATTTGTGGAGGAGATGTATCAATTTCAAAATTCACTTCATCAGAAGTAAATTGGATTACATCCGAAACGTCTAATGCAATTGCATATATTGAATGTGAACCTTCAAGCAAGGATACTGCTTCATAAGAAAAAGTTCTATCATTATCAACATCTACCGTATCTAAAGTGACATCATTATCAAAGATTTGAATTTGCAAATCTACAGAAGGAGCAGTCCCTGTAATAATAATATTGTTTTGACTATAAGTTCCAGAAGTTGGACTAGAAATATTAAGCTCAAAGCTTGTAGGTGGATCATCAGTTCCGGTTGATCCTGTTCCAACAGTTACTTCAGTTTCTCCTCTTATACTAAAGTTTGAAAGATCAGTTGCCACAACAGTATATGGGCCTGGTTGCGCGAAATTTAGAGAGTTAACCCCGCTAAATAAATGAACACCACTATCTAAATCAATATCAAAAGTGTAATCATTAGGAACACTAGCGTATACACTGTTTCCACCTTCTACAGAAAAATGAACTGTACTTGCATAATTAGGTACAATTATTCCATCTTCATCATAAGCTGCTAATTCAAAAGCTACATCCGAATTTGCTTGAATAGATGCAGGGAAGTTCTCAAAAGCTAAGTATGAAACTTCTCCAGACTGTGCATAAGCATTTTCCAGATCACCACCAACTGAATTCATTCCAGTAAAAGCAATATTCAATCTTTCATCAAGAACATCACCTGATGTTGAATCCAAGAAAGAGTAAACAGACACACCTTCTTTAGAGGATGAAGTCGCAAATATCATTGAGCCAGCCTCATTTGTATATGGTTGGCTTGAAATTTGCTGGATTGTATCATCAGATCTACTGGAAATAACATTTACAGTATGACCCTTGATTGCATTCCCATGATCATCAGTTAAAGTAACAGTAATATAAATTTTGTCTGAACCATTAGGCGAAGCTACTAGTTTTGAAGCCTCTACAGTTGATTTAGATTTTGAAACACTATCAGGATAAACATAAAAAGAATTTGATTCTGAATCTTTCCCATTTTCTAATCTTGCTAAAACCTTATATTCACCAGCCTTCTTGGTGTGATAATCAAATAAACTAAATTTTGCCATTCCTTCACTATCAGAATATATAGGAATATTTAATTTTGTATGATCTGGTTTTTCAACAGTAAAAGTAACCTCTGCATTAGCAAAAGTTTTAGAAGAGTATATTTGCGCTTCATAACCCGCGATTGTATCTAAAGCGTAAGCATTAACGGTAAAATCATCGGCTGCAAGAGTAGTCGTAACATTTGCCAACATTGAAGTCAACACTGCAAAAGCGAATATTTTTATTTTATTTTTCATAGTTGATTAAACTAAATTTTCACCTTATTATACCAAATTTTAGCATTTTTTACAATA
>JAUVDZ010000108.1 GCA_030595015.1 Candidatus Peregrinibacteria bacterium
AAAAGTTAAAAACTGAAATTGATTTAAAAGGCCGAAAAATTGGGATTTTAGGATTATCCTTTAAACCAAACACAGATGATATGCGGGATGCACCTTCTTTAGATGTGATTGCACGTTTAAAAGAAGAAGGTTGCGATGTCCATTGTTATGATCCTAAAGCCAAATCTGAATATAATAATTGCAAAGATCCGTATGAAGTTTGTCAGGATTCTGATGCACTTTTAGTTTTAACTGAATGGGAAGAATTTGGACTTTTGGATTTAGAAAAAGCTCGCGAACTTATGAGTAATGGGATTTTGATTGATGGAAGAAATGTTTTTAAAGCAGAAGAGGCTAGAAAAGCCGGATTTATTTATCATGGGGTCGGCCAAGGAGTCTAGCCAGCATTTCAACAACTTTTAGTCTTGGTTTTAAAACTTCAGGTGCTGGTTCTTCAGGTTTTGGATTAATAAGAAAGTTTTTAAGAATTCTTTTTGCTAAATCTCTAGCTTCATTAAGTTTTGTTGTAAGTACTGCGTCATCTCCCTGAACTGCTGCATCTAATTTGCGTAATGCATCTGAATAAAATGCGATTTCATCAACGGCTGGTCCAAAGTCTGAAATTATCTGAATTAACTCATTAAAGGCTCTTGTGAATTTGGCTAAGTGACCTTCTTGTTCGAGTTTTGTTAATGAGGATTCATGCAAATCATTGAGCGCTTGTGCAAGTCTGTCTTGTGCTTCAGCGCCAAAAATTGTTATATCATAAACTTCTATATAAACTAGTTCGTCGTGATCTTTTTCTTCTATAATTGGCATAATTTTTTATTATAAAGCAGGTAGATGAGCTTATCAGTTTATTTTTTTTTGTAAAGTGTTATATTGTTTGTGCTTATAACCAGTAACATGAATAATTTATTATCATCAGAATCACTTTCAAAAGAAGCGATCGAAAAGATCCTTCAGAAAGCTGATTCCTTTTTGGGATACAACGGACAAGATATGAAAGGCAAAATCCTTGCTAATCTTTTTTATGAACCTTCAACACGAACACGGCTATCATTTGAAACAGCAATGAAACGATTGGGTGGAGAAGTGATTAGTGTGACTGACATGGAATCAACTTCAATTACAAAAGGAGAGACTTTAGATGACACTGCGAAAGTTATTTCACAGTTTGCTGACATTGTGGTTATTCGACATCCCGAAAGTGGCTCAGCTACGCGATTTGCTGACAATTCACAAGTTTCGGTAATAAATGCTGGAGATGGCGCTGGTCAACATCCAACACAGGCATTATTAGATCTCTTTACAATCCAAAAAGAAAAAGGAAAAATTGATGGATTAAAAGTTGTGATGACTGGAGATTTGAAATATGGAAGATGTGCAAATTCACTTGCATATTTGCTGACCAATTACGATGTAGAGTTAGTTTTTGTGGCACCGGATCAATTAAAAATGAAGCCTGAACTTTTGAAATATCTAGATGAAAAAGGAGTAAAATATAGTGAAACTGATGATTTTAAAGAAGGAATAGAAGGTGCGGATGTTTTATATTGCACACGAATTCAAAAAGAAAGATTTGCAGATAGCAAAGATTATGAAGAATTAGCAGATGTGTACATTTTGACTAAGCAACTGGTAGAAAATAACTGTCCTGATGCAACAATTATGCATCCACTTCCGCGGGTACACGAAATTTCTCACGAAATTGACGACATGCCGAATGCGGCTTACTTTAGGCAAGTGGAGAATGGAGTTGCAGTCCGAATGGCTATCCTAACTGAATATATTTAATGAAAATTTTATTCAAAAATGCAGAAATAGTGAGCGCAAGCGAAACTTCAATAAAAGACGTGCTTGTTGAAGATGAGAAAATTGAGAAAATCGATGACAACATCAACGAAAAAGCTGATAAAGAGTACGATTTAACAGGAAAATATTTATTGCCAGGCGTGATTGATGCGCATGTTCATTTTAGAACTCCGGGATACGAAGCAAAAGAAGATTGGAAAACCGGTTCAGCTGCGGCTTTAGCAGGCGGTGTTACTACAGTTTTCGACATGCCAAACACAAAACCTCACACAACAACACTTGAGGCGCTGGCTGCAAAACGTGAAATTGTGGCTAGAAATGCAAAGGTTAATTATGGATTCTTTTTTGGAGGAGAAGCTGACAATTTAGAGGATTGCAAAGAGGCTGAAGGAATTGTTGGATTTAAGGTCTATATGGGAGCGACGACCGGGCAAAAGGCTCTTGGGAAAAAAGATAATATTGAAGATTTATTAGAAGATTTGTTTGCAAATACTGATAGGGTGGTTGCTGTGCACGCTGAAGATGAAGCTATTATGCAAAAGCATGCAGAGGTTTATCAGGGTGATCATACTGCCGAGGTTCATAGTTTGATTCGAAATGATGAAGTGGCTTTTACTGCAGCAAAAAAGGCTATCCATATTGCAAAAAAATATGAAGGACGAATGCATATTTGCCATATGAGCACTAAAAAAGAAGTTGAACTTATTAGAAAATTTGGAGGCGATTTGATTACATGCGAAGTGACGCCTCATCATTTGTTTTTGAGTATTAAAGATTATTCGACTCATGGAAATTTTGTAAAAGTGAATCCTCCGATTAGAGGTCAGCACGATCAGGATATTTTGTGGAAAGCTGTTCAGGACGGCGTTGTGCGGATTATTGCTTCTGACCATGCCCCTCATTTACGTGAAGAAAAGGATGTTGATTATTGGAAGGCTCCTGCTGGAGTGCCGGGTGTGCAAACTACTCTGCCTTTGATGCTGAATGCGGTTAATGATGAGCGGCTTGAGATTCAGGATGTTGTGAGATTGTTGTCGTATGGGCCGGCGAAGTTGTACGGAGTTCAGTCAAAGGGTGCGATTCGTGAAGGTTATGATGCTGATTTGGTTGTTGTTGATATGAATTTGATGCAGCAGGTTAAGGATAAAGATATGAAGTCGAAGTGTGGTTGGTCTCCTTTTTCTGATATGTATTTGAAAGGATGGCCTGAAATGACTTTTGTTAGAGGTGTTTTAGGAATGGAAAATGGAAGAATTGTTCGATCTGAGGAACTAGAAGGGAAAGAGGTTGTGGTTTCATAGTTTTTATGGTTTAATTCTGCTCCAAGGTAAAAGGCGTAAGTCGCTTTTGTTTTAAACAACGAGCAGATTTCGTCCGGCCTTTGAAAATCAGGCTGGCGGAATTGAATTGGAGGATTGAAAATGGTTAATGATAGAAATTTTGTGAGATTTTTAGTGATTGTTGGAATCGTCATGATGGTGGCTGCATTCACTGTGTCGATTAGGCATGGAGATATAACTCTTCCATCCTGTAAAATTAGCGTTTCAGGAAAGTAGAAAGCATGAATGAACAATTGGTTGCACCCCTCCCTGTGCGAATCCTCGCTTCTTTTATTTTATGGCTTTTGGCTGCCTTGCTCATACTCGTACTTGCGCAACCTCTAATGGGTTGCAACGGTTCTTCGAGTTCACCTGTAGTATTTATTGGGCTTGTGATGTTAGTAGCAGTAATATGTTTGTTTTACAGCGCATGGAAGGACAAAAGAAGATGAGTGATATCAAGATTTTTTTTCTTGCTGTGTTTTGTACTAGCTGTGACGGTGAGGTAGTTACTCGCTATGGAAAATTTATGGAAACATTTTGCATTACCGTGGCAGGTGTTGCAACTTTGGT
>JAUVDZ010000123.1 GCA_030595015.1 Candidatus Peregrinibacteria bacterium
AAGTTAGGATAGCATTTGGACGGCAAAAGTTATGAATTTCACCTGGTTTTGCGATATCCATGAAGTCTTTGCCTGTTCTGCCAGTTCGATAGCATGCAGTACAGAAACTTGGCAACATATCTTTATCTAAAATATCCTCAATGATCGTATCAACATCACGTTCATCAGACGTTTTAAACTGATTTAAAGCTTTTTCTTTACCATATCCTCCTGGCGAAGTGCAGCTTGCCGCAGAAGTTTGAGAAATGCCTATTTCAAAGGCTTTTTGGCGCGTCTCAGGTGTTTCTCGAGTCGAAACAATCATACCTGTATATGGAACTGCTAATCTTAAAATCGCGATAATCTTCAATAGTTCATCTGCGCTCACTTTGTATGGCCATTTATCCTCAACTGTAGGAGCTGGTTGTAAACGCGGTACTGAGAAAGTATGCGGTCCGACACCATATTTACGGTCGAGATAAAACGCATGAGAAAGTAGCGCCATCGTATCGAATTTCCAGTCATATAAACCATATAAAACACCAATCCCAATATCATCAATTCCAGCCTCAAAAGCACGATCGTGAGCCTCTAATTGGCGGTCAAAATCAGCTTTTGGCCCTTTGTGAAGCTCTGCGTAGGTTTCGCGATGATATGTTTCCTGAAATAATTGATAAGTTCCAATTCCGATTTCCTTTAATTTTTTATAATCTTCAACTGAAGTTGCTGCAATATTTACGTTTACTCTTCGAATATCGCCGTTTCCTTCTTTTACACTGTAAATTGTTTTGATTGTATCAACAACGTAATCGATTGGGTTATTTATAGGATCTTCGCCAAATTCCAGGAGAAGTCGTTTGTGTCCCATTTTGATTAGGTGTCTTGTTTGTTCTTCAACTTCTTTTTGAGTTAGCTTTTTACGTTTGCACTTGTTTCTTGCATGAAATCCACAATATTCGCAGTCATTTATGCAAAAACTTGAGATATAGAGTGGCGCAAAAAGCACTAATCGTTCTCCATAGATCTCATTTTTGATTTTTCCTGCTGTTTTAAACATTTTTTCTGTGTATTTTTCGTCGGCATTCATAAGGAATGCGGCTTCTTTAAGCCCGATTCCCTTCATGTTTGCAGCTTTATTCAAAATTATATCGATTTGCTCAGCAGTTGGATTCTGGGTTTCTTCAAGGATTTGCTCAATTAATTGTGCATCAAAATGTTTCATAATCATAAGATTTTTAGTTTCTCCTCAAGCATCTTATAACTCTCATCTGAGTTGTAAAGACCATATTTCTCCCACATTGCGTTATCTAGAGCTTGTTTTCGCTTGTAGATTGCGTAATCTCCAGCATATTTTTCTGGTGTTAGATTGAGCATCATTGCGTTTGCACCTGCTTTTATTGCTTTTTTCCTTCCTTCCTCAGGATCAAGTGTTTCATGCGCAGTAACAACAGGAATTCTTGTATCTTTCATTTCAAGTCGTAGGATTGCGATCATTTTAAGCATCATATCAAGATTTCCGGCCTGCTCATGTTCAAAAGGCGTATTTTTGCTTGGAACAAAAGGACCCATTGAGACCATTTCGTATTTATTATCACGAGTTGTAATAATATCATCTGCTAAATCGCTAATTGTCTGACCAGGAAGCCCCACAATCGAACCAGATGCAATAAAATAACCGAGTTCTTTCATAAATTTTAGATGTTCAAAGCGGTTTTTTAAATCCTTACTCGGTAAAGACTGCTTACTCGGTAAGTCCCCATGGATTTTGGCAAACAGATTAGGGTTTGAGGTTTCGAATCTGAACAAAACACCGTCTGTACCTGCTTCTCGCAATGCTTTGTATGTTTCAAAATCACGCTCTCCTATGCTGATAAATATAAAAATTCGATGTTTTTTCTTGATTCGTTTCACTAAATTGACAAGTTTTTCCTTTGTATAATGTGGATCTTCGCCTGATTGAAGCACGAAAAGCTTATATCCTTTAGCTGCTCCTTTATCAATAGCCTTTAAAATCTCATCATCGCTCATTCGATATCTGCGTAATGATGTATTTTCGCATCTTAAACCGCAATATGCACAATCATGTGTACAATAATTAGAAAATTCAATAATGCCGTGAATACAGAAAAAGTCTTTAATTAGCGTCTTTCTCATCATTTCAGCTTCGCTAAAAAGAGCTTTTTTATCTAATCCATCAAGGTTTAGTAAGAATTCGAGCTCATTTTTGTTTAATTTTCGTTGTTTCGAAGCCTTCACAACCTTTATAAACTTTTTAGAAAGCTTAGAAGGGTCTGTCTTATCAACATATTCCAAAAGGTCTAGAATCTCTTTTGCATCATCAGGAGAAACTTTTTGTACAGCGATATCCGACATATATAAGACCCAATCCCCAATGATTAAATCTGGGATCGAACGTATATCAATTTGAAATTTCTGACCATCTTTATCAATAATCGCTTTTTTCTCACGTATTTCAATTACTTTTGCGGGTATTGTAAGGCACATTTGAAAACAGTTTAATGTCGAATTAATTTTTACTTGATTTTTATCAATATATCAACTATTTATTATAACCTGGTTAAATTTATATTTTATTATCTAATTTATGCTTTATGAATGATTCAATTGATGAAATGGTTCCAGTAAATGAGGTGCCAGCAGAATATAAACCACGATCAAGAAGGCAGGAACAATCACAATTAGCTGTTTTTCGCCAAGGAATAAAGAATCTTGCTTTTGAGATAAAAACAGAAAAAAATTCACAAAAAAAATTAGAGTTACAAGCCTTGATTGAAAAGGCATTAACAGGTGAATTTAAAAGTCAGGTTCATGAAGTTGTATCTATCGCTTTACGATATTCTGAATATTTAGATCCTGAATTTGTTGAAATGATAACAAAAACTAGAGATCAGGTTGCTGAAACTTTGGCCTCGCGCAGAAAGGCAAGACAGTAGGTACGAGCTAGTTTTTATTGGAATTTAAGTATTTCCAAAACACGTGTTCTGATTGCTTCAGTATTGATTTTTCCAATTAATACAAAACAACTTCCGAGTTCTCTGGTTAGCCAATGATCTTCTACGTAATTAGCAGTAATTAAATGCGCTAATTCAAGATTTAATGTCGCATCTGTTACTAATGGATCGGTCTGACTTAAGCCTGTAGTAACAGTTTTAAGAGTATGGACAACATATGCTTTCGGATCATTATGTACTAATTTTGCCATACGAACTTGTGCTTCTTCAGACATGTTTTCAACTAATTCACTTTGCTGAAGTGTTTGAATAATTGCCTGAATTGCTTCTAAATTTTCTAAAGGAACGCTATCGTAACTTGGATTATCAGATAACATGTTTAAAAAGGTTAATGGATTAGT
>JAUVDZ010000144.1 GCA_030595015.1 Candidatus Peregrinibacteria bacterium
GAATTCGTAGCTCCTCTTGAAATAGATAAAGTTAAATTTTTGCTACCTGGAACTGAAGAAGAAATTGGCGTAATTCAAGCAACTAGAAATGCAATCGATACATTTAAAATTACAGGAATTGCAAATGGCGTTCTACCTGCGCACAGAATTTATATTGAATTAAAATCTTTAGATACAGATGTTGAATATAACTTTATAAATAGTATAGATGAAAGCCCAGTAGGGGGTCCGAGTCTTTTAATTCATTCATTGGCAAGCTTAAATGCTTTAGCAAACAACGAACTTTATGCTATTCCATTTACTCCAAATCCAGATCCTAATGCATTATCAGCTCTTGTGGCTGGCGCAGAATTAGAAACAATTATTAATTTAGGAGGAATAGTTAAATATTATAATAATGGTCTTCCATTAACTGATGATTCTGAAATCATCAACCAAACTGTTGAAATCTTAAGTGGTAGCATATTCTCACCTGGATCAATTCAGGCCGCTTCAGACCAAGAGGTTACTTTATACGGAGACGC
Source organism: Candidatus Peregrinibacteria bacterium (assembly GCA_030595015.1). Taxonomy (GTDB): domain Bacteria; phylum Patescibacteriota; class Gracilibacteria; order UBA1369; family PNNO01; genus JAUVDZ01. The sequence continues at coordinate 525 of JAUVDZ010000144.1, forward strand.
TGCAGTTTATGAATCGCGAACCTCTGTTTTAAAAGATGTTAGTGATTTAATTAGAGGCACAACAATTACTGGTGGCGGAACTTTCACAATCGATAGTGCAACCAGCGAATTTGCCCTGGCTTCAAATTCTTTAAAAGATGGTAGAGTTTACTTTTTTGAAGACACAGATGTTCATTTAGAAGACATTGGTAATTTAGCAGGATTTGCTCCTTCAACAGATTCTCCAATTTCAATAATTGTACGAGGTGGCGATTTATATATCGACGGAAATATCAATGAATTCGGTGATCCTACACCAATCGGATTAATTTCATTGGAATCTTCAACAGATTCTGATGAAGCAACAAAAGGTGGACATATTTACGTACACTCAGATGTAACAGATATGGTTGAGGTTAGTATTTTTGCTGACGGACCTATGTATAGATATGCAGACAACGTATGTTTTAATTCAACTGACGGCTTACGTGAGCCAAACTTTGTTGATGGTTCATATGGATGTGATACTGCAGGCGGATACGAAGAACCAATTTCAGCAATTCCAAATCAAATGTATATTCGTGGAAATATTGCTTCATTAAATTGTATCGGATGCTCAGTAAGTGCAAAACCAACACGAGGCGACGGAACTTTAATTGGCGTGCTTGGTGCGGATGCTACTGCCAAAGATTTTGCAATCGCAAGATTATACGACTTCAATTACTTTAGTTACTTCAGACTTCATCCAGAAACAGGCGCACCTTCAGGTGCACTGGCTACAAACGTACCAGCTACAGCTACAGTAGACCGCCCGGTTTATGTTGAATACTCTCCTGCTCCAAGCGGCATGTTTGGATTTAGGGGTTTTTAGAGCGCTCAACACCTATTCTTTTCTCGCTTTTTCAGTAACTTTGTATTCAAGATGCTTGCCTAACATAAGACGGGTTTGTGCATCGATCGCTGGAATTGCACTAAGGAAAATTGATGTAATTGGAACAAGAAGCCATTGAATCAAAAGAGTAAAGCGATCCCACCAGGTTGCTTTTTCACGGTGCGGCACAACAACCACACTAATAACTCCACACATAATAATTCCAACTGCGGCAATTGTTAAAATCTGCGAAGTAATTTGCGGCAGATTATAAGCAAGAACCGAACCTCTGAATTCTGCATTCATTAATGAAGGCAGCCATCCTGCTGTCATAATAATGATCGGGCCGGTTGCCCAAAAAAATGCATTTTCTAAAAAGAAAAATATACGTTTAATTTTTTCACTAAGTTTAATTTTTGGATGCCGCGCCAAATTAATTGCCATGAACGGAAAATCCACAACACCCCAAGCCCAACGCCTAAGTTGCACATACTGTGATTTAAAAGTTTCAACATAAGTGTCCGAAAGAACAGCATCCATATAAACCGGAGTATAAATCCAGCTCACCGTATGCTTTCCATTATATTTCATGTAAGCAGTCCAAAACTGACGCGAGTCTTCAGGAATAATCGAAGGATCCCAATAATTCGTATCAAGCACAGTTCTAAAACCCATTGAACGCGAAGAAAAACTTTTATATTTTCGCTTATCAAGAGCTTCGGCCATACGCCAAAAAGTACATGAAAGCGCAACCATTCGAATCATCAAAGGCACATCCCAAATATTATTATGGAACATATGAGTCGGCTGATATGCTTTTTGAGTTCGATTTTTAGTCATCAGATATTTGAAAGTCAGCTCAGAAAAATAAGCCGGATGAACCACTGTGTCAGCATCGAAATTACTCAAAACCACATTATTATAATCAATGCCCTCGGCATCAATATATCGTTTTAATTCTTTTGCCCCAAAAGTCGCATTCGCACTCTTCCCTGGGATTTCTCCAGGTATTCCTTTTGGATGAACCGTTGTAATAACTTTATAAAATTTATGCCCAAATTCTTCAATTAATTTGTTGGCGATTTTTTTGAAATTTTCCTGATCCCCTTCTTCTCCTCCAAGTACCAATATCAATTTTTCATAAGGATAAAAACTTTCTGTATAAGATTTAACAGATTCCCTCACTAATTTATATGACTCTTTATAAGTCACAACCAGAATCGCATGATAAATCGCTGAAGGTTTTATATATTGCTCGTGCTTTTGCATCCA
>JAUVDZ010000036.1 GCA_030595015.1 Candidatus Peregrinibacteria bacterium
AACTTTTTTTCCATGATATCTGCATATTCAACTAAACGTTGAATGTAATCCATGTATTCATAAGTTTGTCTTTGTAATAATTCATTAGTTTGTTTTTCTCCTATATCTGCGAGTGTATCCAGATAATTGTCTATATCAAGCCGTTTTGAACGAATAACAATTTGAATAGGGAATTCTAAAGAATTCAAAAAGTTTTGATATGAAAAAATTATTGCATTTTGCTCGTCTTCAGACTTTAGATTGAAGTTTATACTACTAACTTCTAAAATTGATCTTAAACCGCCGTTTTTTAGCACAATTGAATCATCACGAATTTCCGCAATTTTCATATGAGTTTGCGTACTAGCCGCAGTATTCTTTTTGCTTTGCTTTACAGATTTATCTGTAGGCTTTTTTTCTTTAGTTTTTGTAACCATAATTATTTGTTATTTCCGTATGAATCTAAGACTTTTGTAATATCATCAAGATTTTTCATTGTTTCTGCAGCTTTTTGAGATTTATTAGTACTTTTCTTTTTTCTTAATGATTGTTTTGGTTGGATTAGGCTAGCTCCGAAGACTTCTCCGGTTGCCTTCATCCAGGTTCTTTTTCTTGGTACTAATACATGTTCTAAATATAAAAGAACAAATTTTTCGAATGACACATTATGAACTTTTACAAATGCAATTAGTAGAGTAATAATCGTTATAACCGCTACAGGTGGTAACCATACTTCCCAAAAGAAGTCTCTGGATAGAATTGTATAAATTAGATATGCAAGTCCGCCACCAGCTCCAATAATAATCATATGTTTTAGAGTAAGCGGACCGACTATTTTATCAGCCATTTGTACATTCTGTGGTACTTTTGCCTGCATGTTTTTATTTTTAATTCAATTTGTTCTTATTATTATAGCAAAAAAACGGGATTTGTTCAATAGAGACGAGCTAAAGCGTGAACGTAAGTGAACTCAATAATCATTTGCAAATTACCTTTATTTCTATATACTTTTGAGGAACTCAAAATCCCTTTATAAAATATGAATAAAAAAAGTGTACAAAACATACGAAACTTCTGTATTATTGCGCATATAGATCATGGAAAGTCCACTCTAGCTGATCGTTTTATTGAAGTAACAAAGACCGTTGAAAAACGTGATATGAAACATGGGCAATTGTTAGACACGATGGATATCGAACAAGAGAGGGGAATTACTATCAAGTTGCAACCAGTTAGAATGGATTGGGAGCAGGATGGAGAAAATTATATTTTAAATTTAATAGATACTCCGGGTCATGTTGATTTTAGTTATGAAGTTTCGCGTAGTTTAGCCGCTTGTGAGGGGGCTTTGCTTGTGATTGATGCCAGCCAGGGAATTCAGGCTCAAACACTTGCTAATTGTTATATGGCGATTGAGAACAATCTGGAGATTATTCCTGTTTTAAACAAAATTGACTTACCATCTGCAGATGTTGAGAAAGTATCAGCTGAAATTGAGAGCACTTTAGGAATTCCGAAGGAAGAAATCCTTACAGTATCGGCAAAAGACGGCACTAACGTGGAAGAAGTACTTGCGGCAATTATTGAACGTGTTCCGCCTCCAAAAGAAACAACAAATATTGATGAATTCAAAGCTTTGATTTTCGATTCTGTATATGATCCTTATAAGGGCGTTGTTGCATATGTTCGCGTAATGTCCGGAGGAATAAAAAAAGGAGACAAAGTGCATTTGCTTCATACAAAAAAAGAAATTGAAGTAATGGAATGTGGTTATTTTAAGCCTCAATATAAGCCATCGCCAGAATTAAAGCCTGGAGAAGTTGGTTATATTGTTACTGGCTTAAAAACCGTAGCAGAAGCCCGGGTTGGAGACACAATCTGGAAAACCGGTTTAGAAAAAGTTGATCTTACAGCAGCTAAAGCTTTGGAAGGTTACGCAGTAGTTAAGCCTTATGTTTTTGCAGGGATTTTTTGTGTAGATGGTGATGATTTTCCGGTTTTAAGAGATGCTTTAGAAAAACTTCAAATTAATGACTCGGCTTTATCATTTGAGGCTGAGCAATCAGGAGCATTAGGTTTCGGATTTAGATGTGGATTTTTAGGAATGCTACATTTAGAAATAGTTCAGGAGAGACTTGAAAGAGAATATAATTTAAACTTAGTTGTAACATCACCTTCAGTTTCATATATTGCAGTAGAATCAACAGGCAAAGAAACCTTTATTTCAAGCCCTGCACAGCTTCCTGACCCTGCACGATTAATGGCAATTAAGGAGCCCTGGATGAAACTTGAAATTTTAGTTCCAAAGGATTTTGTAGGTGTAGTAATGAAACTTATTCAGGAGCGTCGTGGACAAAATAAAGATATGCAATATATCGATCAGGATCGTGTAATTTTAACCTTTGAAATTCCACTAGCTTCAATTGTTGTTGATTTTTATGATGTTTTAAAAAGTGTTACTTCCGGTTACGCTTCAATGAATTATGATTTTTTGGATTATCGTGAAGAGGATCTTGTTAAATTAGATACTATGGTTGCGGGAACAGTTGTTGAAGCTTTGTCAGTTATTGTTCATAGAAAAGATTCTTATTACATAGGTTGTGCAATTGTTAAAAAATTAAAAAAATTAATTCCAAAATCACAGTTTGAAGTGGCATTACAGTCAGCAATTGGTTCAAAAATTATTGCTCGTGAAACTATTAGCGCTTTACGTAAAGATGTTACTGCAAAACTTTATGGTGGTGATCGTACCAGAAAAGATAAACTTCTGAAAAAACAAAAAGCAGGAAAAAAACGTATGAAAAAAGTTGGTAACGTTGAAATCCCTCAGGAAGCATTTATGTCGATCCTTAAACGTGATGACTAAAGGCGATTTACTATGTAAGGCTCTTCACAAAAGGTGTGTTTTGTGGTAAAATAAGCTGATATAGTTGAATCTAAAATAAATATAAAAACAAATGAAAACTTTGCTAAAACTAGTATTTTATATTGCATTGCTGGGAGTAATGGGTTTCCTGCTTGTATATTTGTTTTTTCAAAAGGAATTTAATGAATTTAAAAGTCAATATTTCCCAAATGATACAGTAGTTGAGGACATATCGATTTCTGACAAAGATATAAAAATTGCTTATGCTTTTAATTTTGAAGGATATGATCCTATTCTTGCTGATCCTAATACACGAACCCGAATTTTAAATATTTTTGAGGGATTAGTTGGAACTGATAGAAATCTTAAAATTGAACCAAAGTTAGCTCTTTCATGGGGCCGCTTGCATGATACTATCTGGGAATTTAAATTAAGACCTAATGTGAAGTTTCATGATGGGTCAGCATTCGATGCCGATGATGTTGTGGCAAGCTTTAAAAGAGCTTTAGAAAATAGGAATTCTGAACTTAAAGATCTACTTGCAACTATTGAAAGTGTAGAAAAACAGGATGATTTAACAATTATTATTCATACAAAGCAACCTGATCCAATTTTAGTTAATAGAATTTCAAATGTTTTGATTTTTCCATCAGAAAAGAATAGTTTTGAAAAACCTATTGGAACAGGACCTTATAAGTTTAATGCAGACTCTGATACTGAACTGGCTTTGACAAGGTTTGATGGTTATTGGAATAAGCTTCCTTACTACAAAAATGTGTTTATACAAACAATAGAAAATAGATTTATAAGATTTGATGTTTTGAAAAATGGTGAGGTTGATATTTTGGCAAATGTGCCTCCTTCATTTACAGAAGAGTTTGAAAAAATGAATTCTGTAAATATACTTGCGTTACCTAGCTTGGAAGTAAATTTTCTTGTTTATAATTTTGAATCAGACTTATTGAGTGACAAAAGAATAAGAGAGGCGATTGCTTATGCATTTGATAAAAATGCATTTGTAGAATTTTCAGATGGATTTGCCACTCCTTCATATCAATTTGTTAGTAATGGTATTTTTGGTTTTAACCCTGAGATAACACCTTTTTCACAGGATGTTGCAAAAGCTAAAGCTATAATTAGAGAATATGATCCTTTTAAACGACCATCAATTAATATTGATATGGCTTTAGGAGCTGAAACAATTGGTGAGTTTATCAGATTACAGTTAGATGAAGTTGGAATTAGTATAAATATCAGTTATATGTCATTTGATAAATTACAAAAAAAGGTAAAAGCCGGAGAATCAGAAATGTATTTATTGGGCTTTAGAAGTGAAATTGGTGATGCGAGTTCTTTCTTTGAAAACTTAGTACATTCAAATGGGAGTTTTAATGGAGGGAATTTTTCAAATAAGAAGGTAGATCAATTAATTGAGTTATCTTTAACTAACCTTGATCAGTCTAAAAGATTAGATCAATTTCAGGAAATCATGAATATCATTACTAATGAAGAGCATTACGGTGTTCCGTTATTTGAAACAGATGTGATTTATGGGATAAGGGTAGGGATTCTTTTTCATCCAAGGCTTGATGGATATATTTTAGCTTCTGAAATTCATTCAACTTAACTTATGTATTCAATAAAAACAAAACTAGTTGCTCTGATAACTCTACTAATTATAGGGTTGTTCACTGCTGCTGCATTTTTATTGATTCGTGAAAAGCAAAAAGAACTCACTCAGGGTATTTTCTTTCAAACAAAATCGTATGCTGAGTTAACGTCAGAAAATATAGTTGAAGATTATAATTTATTTCTCGCTCAAAAAGGATTTATTTACTTTAATCGTGAAATAACGGCTGCATTTACCAGAACTCAGGATGTTGACTTAATTCAGATATTTAATTATGGAGGAACACTTTTGTATGATTCACAAGGGGAAAAAGAGCAGCAGTATGATGGTCCTGAAAGGATTATCCAGGATCCAATGTTAATTGATCAGATTCAGGCTCATAATCCTTCTGTTTTTACTGAAGATGGAAGATTGATATTTTTGAAAACAATTACTACTGTAGATGAAGGTGTAAATTTTGCATATGTTGATATCAATGAGCAACCAGTTGAGGCGATAGGGGATATGGAAAAAGTAAGTTATTTTATTTTCCCTGTTTTAGATGAATTTGCAGTTGCTTATCATGTGGATTATTCGAATCTTGATGATTTATTACGGACAGATATGATCAGAACAATTTTCTTATCTGTACTTGGTATGGTTGTTGGATTATTTTTGAGTTTTTTTGTTGCAAATCGTATAACTAAGCCAATTAAAAAATTAACTGAAGGTGTTGGAATTATTGCAAAAGGTGATTTCCAATATCGTGTAAAAATTAATACTCATGATGAAATTGAGATTTTAGGGGATGCATTTAATCAGATGGCGGTTGATCTGGATAAAAGTACCAAAGCGCTTGTTTATAAAGAGCGTGTTGCAAAAGAATTAGAAGTTGCACAGAAAATTCAGGAAGATTTGATTCCAAAACAACTTCCAATAATGGAAGGTCTGGATATTTCTGCAGGTATTGTGCCGGCAGAAGAGATTGGTGGAGATGTTTATGATTTTATTAATAAAGATGATAATAATATTATGTTCTATATTGGGGATGTGACAGGACATGGTGTTCCATCGGGGATTTTAGGATCAGTAGCAAATGCGATGTTTTTTAGTAAAGCTAAAGACGCAAGCTTAAAACAGATAATAATAGACGTAAATGCTGTGATTAAAGCTAAATCACCGGCTAATATGTTCTTAACTTTATGTTTACTTAATTGGGAAAAAACAAAAAGACAACTTACTTACGTAAATGCTGGTCATGAACAGATGATTCATTTTAATGCACAAACTCAGGCTGTTGATTTATTAAAGGGTGGTGGAATTGCGCTTGGTATGTTCCCGGATATTTCGAAAATGGTTGAAGAACAAATAATTCAAATGAATGTTGGAGATTGTGTTGTTATGTATAGTGATGGGATCCCTGAAGCATGGAAATCACAAAAAGAAAATTATGGAATGGAAAGATTTAAATCTACAGTTCAGCAATTTGGTAATTTGCCATCTGCAACAGAAATAAGAAATTCGATTCTTAAAAACGTTAAAGAATTCATGGGAGATTACAAACAAATGGATGATATTACCATTATTGTAATTAAGAAAACTTCTTAAGTTTTAATTCCCGGCACAGGAAATCCTTTGCACAGGTCTTTTACTTCGCCTTTGATCTTTTTTAAATGATCTAAGTCTTCATGTTTTTCTATGACTGAAGCCATAAAATCAGCAACTTTACGCATTTCATCTTCTTTCATCCCACGGGTAGTTAAAGCGGGAGTTCCCAGTCTTATTCCACTTGGATCAAACGGTGAACGTGGATCAAATGGTACTGTATTTTTATTACAAGTTATACCAGCCTCATCTAGTGCTTCCTGCGCGATTTTGCCTGGCATTCCTTTATTTGTCATATCAATCAAAATCAAATGATTGTCAGTTCCACCTGAAACTAAATCAAAACCATGTTCATTTAATCTTTCTGCCAGTGCTTTTGCATTTTTAACAATCTGAGCTGAATAATCTTTGAATTCTGGTTTCAATGCTTCTCCAAATGCCACAGCCTTTGCTGCAGTAGTATTGTCGTGTGGCCCTCCCTGAAATCCAGGGAACACAGCGCGATCAATATTCTTGGCATGTTCTTTTTTACACATAATCATTGCGCCTCGTGGGCCTCTTAAAGTTTTATGAGTAGTTGTAGTAATAACATCAAAGTCTTCTGCCGGGCTCTCATGTGCGCCTCCAGCGATCAATCCTGCTATATGTGCTACATCTGCCATTGCAAGTGCTCCGACCTCGTCACAGATAGATTTAAATGCTTTAAAATCAATTTTTCTAGGATATGCCGTGTAACCACATACAATCATTTTAGGTTTACACTCTAAAGCTATTTCGCGAATTTTATCCATATCTAATATTCCTGTTTCTTTATCAACTCCATAAGGTACAAAATTATATGATTTTCCTGAAAAACTTATTGGTAAACCATGTGTAATATGTCCTCCATGATCAAGTTTTAATCCCATAACTGTATCTCCATATTCTAAAAGTCCAAAATACACTGCTGCATTGGCCGGACTACCTGAATATGGCTGCACATTTACATGATCTACGCTGAATAATTCTTTTGCACGATCAATTGCCAGTTGTTCAACTAAATCAACATTTTCCTGTCCGCCATAATATCTTTTCCCTGGGTATCCTTCAGAGTATTTATTAGTGAAAATTGATCCTGTGGCTTCCATAACAGCCTCAGAAGCATAATTTTCAGAAGGTATTAACTCAATTCCATCAGCTTGTCTTACGGTTTCTTTTTGAAGGATGCCATATACCTCCGGATCAGTTTGTTGTAATGAAGTCATATTATTTTTAGTTAGTTTGATATAATAAAATCTACAGGAACATCATGAGATTCAAAAGGGATTTCATCAACAATTTGAAAATCATATGCAAGCCCGATCTTTTGACATTTTAGATCTTTGCTTAATTTGTCATAGTAGCCTTTGCCATACCCGATTCTATGTCCGTTTTTATCAAATGCAATGCCTGGAATAAATGCCAGATCAATGTCTTCGGGTTTAATTGATTTGCATGATGTTTTGGGCTCCATAATTCCATAAGCTCCTTCTTCAAGATCTTCTAGAGATTCTATCAAATATAAATCCAGATTGTTTTTGTTAACCTTTGGAAGAACAAGATTTTTTTTATTAATATTCTCACTTATAAAATTAATTATATCTACTTCGTTTTTATGAGACATATAAATAAGTATTGTTTCAGCATTTTGTACTCGTGAATTTGAATTAATTTTCGCTATGATTGTTTTATCCAGGCTTTCTTTTTTAGCAGGATTAAGCTCTTTGCGTATTTTTTTGATATTGTCTCTGATTTCAGTTTTTGAATTCATTTAAATTTGTTGTAAACTCGCATCCAGTATAGTTTTTTTTAATTGCATCTTGCAATGTTAATTATTCAAAGCTAGAATCCAATCACTATGAAAAAAATTATTTGGACCCAAGTTATTGCTCTTACATTTACTATCAGCATTATTGCCGGCCTTGTTGGAGGCGCTTTAACTAACGATTACCTAATTGCTTATCTTTTTGGTCAACTTACAGATCAACAAGGAGAAGAGTTTCCTATTGTTAAGAAAGTAATTGAAGAAAGAGTATATGTTGAAGAGTCATCAACGATTAGTGCTATTGAAAAAGCAAGTAAATCCGTTGTTCATTTTTGGGATATTTTTACACCTGGAATTATAATTACAACTGATGGAATGATTATTACATGTGAAAAGCCTTTTGTCAGGGCAACCCAGGTTGCTGTTTACATGGGGGATACAGAGGAATATATGGCAGATATTGTATACCGTGATCCTAAAAGAAATATTTTATTAATGAAATTGAGGACTGAAAATGAATATGAATTTTTTGAAACTTTAACTTTTGCTGATGAAGAAGTAAAATTAGGTCAAAAAGTATTAAGTTTAGGAAGAGATTGGGTTAAATCCGGGATTATTTCGAAATTACCTCCTGCTAACTTTGATATAGATTATGAAATTGACCACACGTTTGAATGTGGTCCTTCAATAAACTTAAATGGTGAACTTATTGGTCTTACAATCGAAGACCGTGCTGTAGAGCAGGGGACTTCAAGTATTATTCCTGCTCAGGTTCTTCAGCAGATTCTTGATTCGTACCAGCTAAGTCTTCAATAAATATGATTGGAGCTGGTAGAGGAGCAAGATCAAACTTCTCTTTTGTTTTATCTGCTTCCTGAGTGTTTGAAGGAGTTTTAATAGTAATGATTCCGCTTCCGTTTACTTCTTTTACTGTGAAGCTTGTAATTAACTCATTTCCTATAAATACACCAAGAATTTCTTTATCGTTTTCTTCAGTTAAGGTATGAAGTAATTCTTTTCCTTCATTGCTTAAATTTATTTCAATAAATGGTTTGTAATTTTCATCAAAAATAATATCTGTAGTTTTTACAAAATTGCCGTTCATTGTTGTTAGCTCCCATTCCACTGGTTTTTCAGCAAAGAAAATTATTCCAAAGTTAACTTGTTCTTCCATTATGCTTTCTTCAGATGCTTCATTGATTTCACGTGCTTTAATTAAGTGATATCCAAATGGTGTTTCAATTGGATTAGTAGTTTGATCTACTTCAGTTAATTCATTAAGTGCTGCTTCTTCAAATTCAGTTACATATGTTCCGCCACCAGCCGGAACCTCAAGTAGACCTCCGCTTTTTTTATTAGAATCGTCATTTGAATATTTAAGTGCGAGTGATTCAAAACTTTCGCCTTTATCAGCTTTTTCTTTTATTTCTTTTGCAAGTTCAAAAGCTTCTTCCTGTGTTCTTTCAATATCTTCCGGAGCTCTAACCGCACCTGTATATGCGATTAATATATGACTTACATGAACATTCTTTTCTTGTTTTATT
>JAUVDZ010000121.1 GCA_030595015.1 Candidatus Peregrinibacteria bacterium
TTGAAATTGTTTGGTTTAATCAACCACATATAAAAAGAATGATTGCAAATGGTAGCGAGGTTGTTTTAACCGGAAAATTGAAATTTGCATTTGGAAAAATGACTTTACAGAGTCCTCAGATTGAAATGAGTAAAAAAGAACAAATTCATAGCGAACGAATCGTGCCTGTTTATCATGAAACTGAGGGAATTTCATCAAAATGGATTCGTGAAAAAATAAAACCCTTAGTAGACGACTGGACAAAGCATTTTAAAGAGTATATGCCGATGGATATAATAGGCGAGCATGGATTCTTGACCTATAGCAAAGCAATAAAAAATATTCACTTCCCGGAAAATGAAAAAATGCTTAATCTGGCAAAGGAACGTCTGGCATTCGACGAACTTTTCTTACTTCAACTAAAAGCTTTGCAAAAAAAATGGTATTGGCAACAAATTGCCTCACAGGAACAAAAGCAAATTCCACAAAATATCGAATTAATAAAAGAATTTCTTGGAAGTCTTCCTTTTGAACTTACAAATGCACAAAAAAAGACTCTTTATGAAATTTTACAGGACTTAGAGAAACCTTATCCTATGAGCCGTCTTGTTCAGGGCGATGTGGGATCAGGAAAAACCATTGTTGCAGCTGCAGCAGCTTTAAATGTTGTTAAAGCGGGCTTTCAGGTAGCGATTATGGCTCCAACTGAAATTTTGGCAAAGCAGCATTATAGAAGTTTCACCAAAGATCTTAAAGAATATGCATTTAATATCCAATTTATCTCAGGAAGTAACACAGAAAAACAAAAAACAGAACTTGTTACACAAATGAAAACCGGAACAGTTGATATTGTTATTGGAACTCATGCATTAATTCAGGAAAAAATTGGATTTAAAAACCTGGGACTGGCAATTGTTGATGAGCAGCATCGTTTTGGAGTAAAACAACGAAGTATTTTAAAAAGTTTTGGAAGCCCACATTTATTAAGCCTTTCTGCAACACCAATACCGCGAACTTTAGCTATGACTATTTATGGAGATCAGGATCTTTCAATTATTGATGAAATGCCAAAAGGACGACAAACGATAATTACTCGATTAATTCCAGAAACAAAACGTATTGTTGCATATAGATGGATTGAAGATCAGGTTAAAAAAGGCAGACAGGTTTTTGTTGTTTGCCCGCTGATAGATGAATCTGACACACTTGGAGTAAAATCAGTTAAAAATGAATATGCGCATCTCCAGGAACACATTTTTCCGGAGTTTAAAATTGGCTTACTTCACGGAAAACTTAAAGCTCAGGAAAAAGAAGAAATAATGAATCAATTTAGCGCAAATGAAATCAAAATCCTTGTATCGACATCAGTAATTGAAGTTGGTATCGATGTTCCCAATGCATCGATAATGATGATTGAAGGCTCAGAAAGATTCGGATTATCACAGTTGCATCAATTCAGAGGCCGTGTTGGAAGGGGAGAACACCAATCATACTGCTTTCTATTCACAAATTCAGACTCACAAGAAACAAGACAACGCTTAAATGCAATGGTCAATCATTCATCCGGCTTTAAACTTGCAGAAATTGATATGCAATTAAGAGGAGTGGGGGAGATATATGGCGTAAAACAAAGTGGAATCCCTGATTTAAAAATAGCAGATCTCGCTGATATCAAAGCAATTGAAAAAGCTAGGATAGAAGCCATAAAGATAATTGAAAAAGATCCTATGTTAAACCAATACCCTCAATTAAAAGTGCGCATCGAAGAAAAGGAAGATGTTTATGTGAAAGATTAAAGATTATTCAAGAACATCCTTCTCGTGTTCACATTTAATACATATTTCTCCAGGACTGTCAGGATTCTTATATTCCTTTAAGAGCTTAGGGCAATCGAATTCACTCATTTCTTTAATAAATTTTTTAGTTCCACAGGTAGTTTTTATTTTTTTTACAACCCTCAACGTACGTTTATTTATATCTACACTGATTTTAGTGCCAGCATCTGTATATTCAATTGATGTTCCTTTGGGTGTATCGGTTTTATCAGGTGTTACACATGCGCCTAAAGTCATGGCCAATGTCGCTGCTAAGAATGATGTTTTTTCCATGTCAAAATTATTTATTCAAAAACATAAATTAACTTATTTAATTTTTTTAGTCAATGTGCTATTAATTAGCTAATCAATAATTATATTTTATGGAAAATACAGCTGAAAATTTTTATGAACCATACGAGAACATACCACCCAATGCCATACAAGAAGCGCAAAATGCATTTATGCAGGATGATCGATCTGCTGAAGCAGATGTTGCACCAGAAGAAAGAAAACACAGCCTAGCACAAGGATTTTTATTGCTAAATGTGGAAACTAACCAGTTAGATTTAGATCAAAATCCAATAAACAGAAAAACTGGGAGAATTCTTGAAATGAAATCTGTAAGAAAAGCCCAGGATTTAGCCAGAGAAGCAGAAAGAACAAATCCAGATAAAAGAAAATATATTGGACCTGGTGATAAGGAGTTAAAAGCTGTTGAAGAAGCAACTCAGGAAGTAATTTTTGGTGAAAGTGATCCAAGAATAGTAACTGTACCAGTTGCAGGTATGGCAGCTGGATTTAGAGAAGCCATGAAGTTAGTTCATGCCAAGCATCCTGATATAAACCAGGTTGTAAAAGGAACAAATGGTTATGGAGGATACAACGGCGTATTAAAAGGGATTTTTGAAGAATTATTAAGTTATCGTCATTCAACAGAAGATCACGAATTTGACTTTGATTCATTTGAACAAAAGTTAAGAGAATTAAAAGATCCAGCAAAAGCAATGCTACTAATGCAGGCTGATGCATACAACTACATTGGTGTGAATCCTACTTCAGAACAAAAGAAAAAAATTGTTGAATTAATAGAAGAACTTGGTATTTTAACGCTTGTAGATAGTGCATATCAAGGACTTGTAAATGGAATGAATCAGGATGTTGAATTAGCACAAATGTTACGGAAAACAAATCTTCCATTTATTGTTTATGATTCATATTCAAAAAAAGCCCAATTATATGGAAAAAGGATTGGATTTTTACATTTTTCCACAGGAAGCGCAGAACAAGCTCAAATTTTACGTGGAAATCTTTATGCGCAGCTTAGAAATAACTATTTAACAGGTACAGATAATTTTAGAATTATATACCATCTTCTAAGTAACCCTGAATTACGAAAAGTCTGGAAAAATGAAGATATCCCAATTGCAAGAAATATCTTATTTGAAACGAAAAATGAAGTTAGTGAATTGTTAGGAAGTGAGTATGATTTTGTAAATGCTCAAACCACTCAGGGCATGTTTAATGGGTTACCAATTTCTTATGCCGGAGTAGATTGGATGAAAGAAAAG
>JAUVDZ010000057.1 GCA_030595015.1 Candidatus Peregrinibacteria bacterium
GTCAAAGCGTTTATCAAAAAAGACATTGCCTCCGCCTGTTTTTCCATGGATATTTGAATGGGTTCGGTTGTTCATGATATCGAAGTTAAAGGGTCGGTATTATTCTACCGAACCCTCTTCGATGTGTCTGAACTTATTCAGAGTGTCGTTTCGATTGACCAAAAGTTTATATACAATTATATTCAACTAGTATTAATTAAAAATGTTACAAAAATGTATAGAACACACACATGTAATGAACTAACAAAAAAATCCGATGGCGAAATAGTGAAACTTGCCGGATGGGTGCACAGAAGACGTGATCATGGAGGTTTGATCTTTATTGATCTACGTGACGGATATGGCTTAACTCAGATAGTTTTTGATCCTGACAATAGTAATGCTTTTGAAATTGGAGATAAATGCAGATCAGAATTTGTTTTAGAGATAGAAGGAAAAGTTCGATTAAGACCAGACGGTCAAACTAATGAGAATTTAGAAACAGGAGCAATCGAAGTATTGGTTGAAAAGGCAATTATTTTAAATGAGGCAAAGACTCCCCCATTTGAAGTTGATCAGGATAAAGAAGTTAGCGAAGAATTAAGAATGAAATTCAGGTATGTGGATTTAAGACGTGAAAGACTTCATAAAAATATTGTGAATCGACATAAAATTTTCTCTTTTATGAGAAGATATTTGGATGATCAGAAATTTCTGGATATTGAAACTCCAATGATGATCAAAGGAACGCCTGAAGGAAGCCGGGAATACATTGTACCTTCGCGGTTATTTCCTGGTCATTTTTATGTACTCCCTCAATCTCCACAACAACTAAAACAGCTTTTGATGATTTCATCTTTTGATAAATATTATCAAATGGCTCGATGTTTTAGAGATGAAGATTTACGTGGAGACAGACAGCCGGAATTCACACAATTAGATATTGAAATGGCATTTGTTCATGAAGATGATGTTATGGAAGTTACTGAAAAACTAATGACAGATTTATCAAAAGAATTATATTCAGATCGTAAAATGATGAACGAACCATTCAGAAGAATAACCTGGCATGACGCAATGAACACTTATGGAAGCGACAAACCAGACTTGCGCTTTGAAATGAAATTTGTGGATTTAAGCGAGGTTCTTGCAACTTGTGATTTCAAGGTTTTCTCTGGAACTATTAAAAGTGGTGGAATTGTTAAAGCTTTAAGAGTTAAAGGTGGAGCAGAATTTACACGAAAAGAAATCGATGAATTAGAAGAAACAGCAAAAACTTATGGTGCTAAAGGTCTTGCATATATTAAATTCACAAAAGATGGGCCTGAAGGAGGGATTGCAAAATTCTTCAAAGAAGATGAAATGGCAAGAATTAAAGAACATACTAAAGCCACTGAAGGCGATATTATTTTCTTTGCCGCAGATAAATTTCAGGTAGCTTGCGAATCACTAGGGCAAGTTAGATTAGCCTGTGGTCACAAACTCAATCTAATAGATGAAAACGTACTTTGTTACTTATGGGTTACAAACTTCCCGATGTTCCATTATAACGAGCAAGAACAACAGTTGTCTGCTGAACATCATCCTTTCACTCATCCTTTAGAAGAAGATTTAGAAAAACTCGACACAAATCCAGAAGAAGTCAGAGCATATGCATATGATTTAGTTTTAAACGGAGTTGAACTTGGTGGTGGAAGTATTAGAATCCATGAACCAAAGCTTCAATCTAAAATTTTTGAATTATTAAAGATCTCAAAAGAAGATGCTGACAAACGGTTCGGACATCTTTTAAGAGCATTTGAATATGGAGCTCCGCCACATGGCGGAATTGCTTTAGGAATGGACAGAGTTGTTATGATTCTTGAAAAAGAACCTAATATTCGCGAAGTTATAGCCTTCCCTAAAGATCAAAGAGCACGTGATTTAATGCTTGACGCGCCTTCAGTAATGCCTGCAGAGGTAATTGGCGAGATGCATATTGATGTTAGGATGCCTAAACAATAGGTACACGACTGTATACGTACTGTACATCTAGCGCTTCCTTAAAGGGCATTTTTAGGGTATAATATATATAAGCCAAATTATATCTTATGGACTTAATTATCAACATAATCATAGGTTTACTCATTGTCGGAGCCATAGCTCTGGCAGCTCTTGTTATGTGGAGATTATTTAGAAATTACGAAAGAACTCTTGATATGGTCTTTCTTAAAGTAATAGTCCCACAGTTAGAATCTAAAGAAGATAAAGAAAAAGAAAGCGAAGCTTTTTCAACTGGAAAAGATTTTAAAGAAGTATTAGGTGTGATGAATCATTTTTTTACTTCTCTTCATAGTATATATGGTTCAAGATTTAAAGATAAAGTTATTGGAGGGCAGGATTTTCTGTCATTAGAATTAGCAGTTATCAACAGTGAAATAGTCTTTTATATAGTTTGTCCAAAAGAACTTGAAACACTTATAGAAAAACAATTAACATCTTATTATCCTGATTGTTTCATTGAAAAAATGCAGGATTACAATATTTTCAAATCAGGATATAAAACAGGTGGCCACTATATGAGGCTCAATAAAAATTCCGTAATCCCCTTTAAATCATACAGTCGATTAAATTCTGATCCTTTAAACACAATAATTAACGTTTTATCTAAATTTGAGGCTGATGAAGGTGCTTCAATTCAAATAATGGTAAGACCAAAAGGTGATGGATGGCAGAAAAAAGGAAAAGCAAAGGCAGAAGACTTATTTAATAAAAAGAATAAACTAAGATCACCATTGAATCCTTTATCGTGGCTTAGTGCAATTTTTGATATGATGATCAGAGGCGATAAAGCTACAGAATTAAATCAGGATCAACCAGGCAGAACAACACCAGCTGAAGAAGAAGAAGTTAAAGCAATTGAGGAAAAAAATTCTCAACCGGGCTGGGAAACAATTATTAGAGTGATAGCATCTGCAAAAACAAAAAAAGAATTAAATTCACACTTAACAAACATTAGAAGTGCCTTTTCTCAATATACAAGTACAGACGGAAACGGCTTCAGTTATACTGTTTGGCACAATAGCAAAAATTTAATAAAAGACTTTATATTCAGAAACTTCAAAAGACCTTTTGTTTATTGGATGCGTCAAAAAAAGTCAGTATTGAGTTGTGAAGAATTGGCGAGCCTGTATCATATTCCAAATGTAAAATACAACCGCTCCCCTGCTATTGCGTGGCAAAGATTTAAAATAGCGCCACCTCCGGCAAATCTACCTAAAGAAGGTATCTTGTTGGGTCATAATCATTATCGTGGTGAAAAGACTCCTATATATATTAAGAACGAAGATAGATTCAGACATTTTTATGTAATTGGACAAACCGGTACAGGTAAATCATCTATCATGCAGGTTATGATTAGACAGGATTTAGCGAACGGTAACGGTTTATGCATTGTTGATCCACATGGCCAGCTAATTGAAGATATTATCCCGTTTATCCCTCGTGATCGTGCAGATGATGTTATTTACTTTAATCCGTCTGATTTAGAACGTCCTATGGGTATTAATCTCCTTGAAGGCGATACTCCTGAAGAAAGAGAATTAGTAGCTTTAGATGCTATGAATATTATGATTAAATTATTTAATGAAGAAGTATTTGGACCCCGAATTCAGGATTATTTCCGTAATGGTTGTTTAACTTTGATGGAGGATCCTGATGGCGGAGCTTTGACTGATATTGTGCGTTTATTTACAGATGATGAATATCAGAAGCTAAAAGTTGAACATGTTAAAAACCCTATAGTCAGGTCGTTTTGGGAGAACCAGATGGCAAAAACAGGTGCCAGAGAGAAACAGGAAATGATACCTTACTTTGCTGCGAAATTTGGTCAGTTTGTTACAAACACAATGATGCGAAATATTATTGGACAAACTAAATCAAGTTTTGATTTTAGCGAAGCCATGAACAATAATAAGATCCTTTTAATGAATCTTTCAAAAGGTGCTACAGGTGAAATTAACTCAAAACTTTTAGGTCTAATTATTGTACAAAAAATCCAGATGGCGGCTTTACGAAGGCAGAATAAAGACAAAGGTGAACGTAAAGATTTCTTCTTATATATAGATGAGTTCCAGAATTACATTACAGAAAGTATTGAAACAATCTTATCAGAAGCCCGAAAATACCGTTTAGGATTAATAATGGCACATCAATATATTAAGCAGCTCGAAGGTGATGATGGTAAATCTAAAGTTAAAGATGCAGTATTCGGAAACGTTGGGACAATCCTTTCTTATAAGATTGGTGCACAGGATGCTGAGTTTATGGCAAAAGAAATGACTCCTGTTTTCTCTGAACAGGATTTAATTAATATTGATAAATATAAGGCAGTTATGAAGTTATCGATTGATACTCAACCCTCTAAGCCATTCAGTATAATCCCTGTTAATCCTTATCTCGAAAAAGGTGATCCGGAGGTTGGAGAAGCCATAAAGCAGCTTTCTAGATTAACTTATGGCCGAGACAAATCTTTTGTAGATCGGGAAATCCTACGAAGGATTGGAGCGATTTCATAAAAAATCCTTCCAATAAGCCAAAAATACTAAACAACACTTTTTTCAGGCTGTCTATTGATAGTAAAGGCGTAAGTACTGGTTTTTTGGTATAATTATATGAGGTGTTGAGTTCGTAAACTCACGCTTAGCTCGCGATAATATTTCGCTCGCCAAGAGACTCGCTAAAGCTCGTCTCCGATAAAATCAAAATAAAAAATAAAAAATGAATATAAACAAAAGTACATATTGGCAAACAAAATATACCTTACTCGCGATTATTGGTTTGATCTTATATTTTGGAATCTACCAACTTGCTCATGGAGCATATCAGCAGTACTTTACAATTAGTGCATACTACTCTCCTATTGAAGGTCAGGAAAGATATGTAACAGGTAGTTTAGCAGGCGACATTCGTTTAAATGGTAGCGGAGTTAATAGTGCGGATGGAACTCCGGTTTATCCAGGAATGATTGCTGCTCCTTCAACTTATGCTTTTGGAACTAAAATGAATATTCCAGGTGTTGGTATAGTTGCTGTTCATGATAGAGGTGGTGCAATCGTGCATGCAGGTGAAAGAGGTCATGCATACGACAGATTAGACATTTGGATGGGATATGGAGACCAGGGCTTAAGCAGAGCTTTAAACTGGGGAAAAAGAGATGTAGAGGCTACAGTTTATGGCATTGATCCAAGTTTAAAAGAAAACGTATATTTAGAAGGTTTTACTCAAGCTGAAAAATTTGTAAAGAGTTTAATAAGCAAACAAAACATTTTTAAAGATGATTTATTCTTTGGTACTTCCGGAGATAAAGTTGGAGAGTTACAGGAATATTTAACAGATCTTGGTTATTACAAAGGTAAAATCGACAAATACTATGGAGATGCAGTTTATAAAGCTGTAATTCAATTTCAGTTAGATCAGGAAATTATTGATAGAAAAGAAGAATTTGGAGCTGGATATTTAGGACCTAGATCACGTGAACAGCTTGAAGCAATAATTCAAAATAAAAGAAAAGATTTACTTCCTAAGTATAATTTAGGTAAAGATGATAATGGTGATGAAGTTAAAAAGCTTCAACAGGCTCTTAAAGACTTAGGTTATGATGTTGAAGTAACTGGGACATATGATCAACAAACTATTGATGGTGTATTTGAATTCCAAAAAGATAATGAAATCGTTGATGAAGAAACGGATGTAGGAGCTGGATATTTTGGTCCGCAAACTTATTCAGTTTTAGCTCTTAAAGCTGACGAACTAAACCATAATGTTGAAGATAATTTTGAAAAAACTATTATTGTCCAGGCTGATTATGATGCTTTTGGACTAAGTCTTCAATTAGGTGATTCTGGTGATGATGTTATTAAATTACAAGAAGAGCTACGTAAATTTAATTTATTAAGAATTGAACCTACAGGATACTATGGGAAAGTAACTGAAAATGCAGTATTTAAATTCCAACAAATAAAAGGATTGGTAGCAGATAAAAGCTCAATTGGAGCTGGTATATTTGGCCCTGTTACAAGAGGAACAATGAATAATGTGCTTGGATATAGAGCAAACACAAAACAAATGATTGCAAGCAAAACAGCAACATTTAACGAAAATGCTGAAAAAGATAAAAAGAGTTTTATTGCAAATATATTGAGTCCATCAGAAAGCGCAGATAAGCCTGAACCTAAAGTATTAGCATTCGCTAACGATTTAGTGTTTGGAAGCTCAGGAGAAGAAGTAGAAGAGCTTCAGCAAGCTTTAAAAGGTCTTGGATACTTCGATGGAGCAATCGTAACTTCTTACTATGGAGACGTTACAAAAAATGCAGTTATAAAATTCCAAAAAGACAAAAACATAATTTCTACTAATGATGATCAGGGTGCTGGGCATTTTGGACCAAGCACTAGAGATCTTTTAAATTCTCTTCTTTAATATCAGAAGATTCAATATCTATAGAATCAAATAAGTCTTTTTCAAGTTCAAGATAAGCTTTTTTAGCTTTAATTACCCATTCTGGATCTTCAGCGTCGCTGTTGTACCGTAACTTAAAATCCTCGAATCGCTCTTTTAGTGTAACTATTTGATCATGTCTCACTCGCTTATCAGCATAACTAAGTATTTTTTCTTCTAAAGTGAAAGGCTGTAGAGTTGAATCAACAATTGCATCAAAATCATGTTTATAAGCGATATTTGCTAATTGAGGTTCAAGAATATTATTTAAAAAATCAAATATTTCTTTTGAATGATCGTTCGGCGACAATTTAAACAAATCATGAAGAATTGCAGCACAAATTAAATTTCTTCTATTAACTTCAGGATAATAATCGGCAATAAAAGAGCATATTCTTGCCACTTTTAGTACATGTTGAACAATATTAGAAGGTAAATTATGATCCTCTAATATTTTCAAAGCTGAACTAATTTGCATATTTTATGTTTAAAGTACGATTATTTTGAGATTCCCCATGTTCAATATTGACCTCGTTTACATTAATAGGAAGATAATCTTCGATTTTTTCAGGCCATTCAATCAAAATATAGTTATCTTGATCTTCAATTAATTCCTGTATCTCCTCAATCAAAGAAACGTTCATATTATCCAGTCTATACAAATCTAGGTGAACAACTTTTTTATTCAACCCGTTGTATGTACGCATATATGTATAAGTTGGGCTTTTAATCTCGTTTAAATTAGCCCCTAAAGCAGTTGCAAAACCTTTCACAAATGTTGTTTTTCCTGCTCCCAGGAGTCCTTTTAATAAAATTATATTTGAATTTTCATTAATATGAGCAAGAAAATCATGTGCAATTTGCAAAGTTTCCTGTTCCGATGTTGATTCTAATTTTTTAGCATT
>JAUVDZ010000068.1 GCA_030595015.1 Candidatus Peregrinibacteria bacterium
GTCTCAACCATCATCGCGTCCATTGGGCATTCTTCAACAACTTCATGTAAATTTTTTGCTGAAGGATATGTGATAATTCCTGTGAATGAAGTGTAATATCCTGCTTTCCAAACTTTTCGTGCAAATTCAACATCTGACCCAAAACAATGAAAAACCGCATCTTTAACGCCTTCAGCTACGAGAATTTCTAAACATTCCTCATCCGAATCCCGATTATGAATAATCAAAGGTAGATCGAGCTCCTTTGCAAGTGCGATATGTTTTTTCAAAACTTCAATTTGAACATCACGCGGGCTGTACTCTTTAAAAAAGTCCAATCCAGTCTCCCCTATTGCTACCACTTTCTCATTTCTCGCTAACTCTCGAAATTCATCCCACATTTCATCAGTTAACTTCTTAGAATCCTGAGGATGCAAGCCAACTGCCGCATAAATCCCATCATGACTCTCAGCTATCTCGATCGCCGACCGCGTAGACTCAATATCACAACCAACAACAATCATCTTTCCGACACCAGCTTCATGCGCACGATGAATCACGGCATCCAAATTGTTGCTAAGCGGTTTAAACTGTATGTGGCAATGTGTATCTATGATCATAACGCAATTTAATGTATCATAACTCACGCAATAATGAAATTTATGAAGGCTAGTATTTTGATTGTACATTTCGGCGACGCGAAACCGACTTTAAAGTGTATTAAGTCGATTAAAAGCGATCTTGAACATGAAATTATCATTGTTGATAATAATCTCAACGATGACCAACGTGCAAAATTCGCAAATGTTCGATATTTTAAATCCGATTTAAATAATTATTGTCATGCTTTGAACTTTGGCTTCTCTAAGGCTCAAAGTGATATTGTGGTTGTTCTGAATCCTGATGCCGAAGTTGCTGAAAACTGGCTCGAAGAAATTCTCGCGCCCTTTTCAGACGAAAAAGTTGCCGGAGTTTCATCAAAAATCCTTTTTAAAAAATCACGAAAAATAAACAGCCTTGGAATCGAAGAAATCGAAGATTATTACTATCGCGATATCGGATTTGAAGAAGACGACGATCCATATTTAAAACCACATGAAATCGAATACGCAAGCGGATGCAGCGTTGCATATAGAAAATCAGCGATCACAGAAGTTGGCGGTTTTGATGAAGATTTTGTAATGTATGTTGAAGATGTTGATATGGGAATCAAGCTTCATAAAGCCGGATATCAATTGTTAGTGAATCCTGCAAGCATTGTCTACCACGCCTTTCACGGAACTTCAAAAGGAGTTGATCTTCCATGGTATTTTTGCAACAGAAATCGCTTTTTGATTATGGCAAAACACTATCCTGCTGAATTTGCTGAAAATATTAAAACTGCTCACCCATATATTCATAAACAATTTGATTATTTATACGACTTTATTAAAGCCGGAATTCTAAAACTTATAAAAGAAGGCTCATATGAAGAATATTTGCCTGAAATAATGGAAGAATGCACAAAAGTTTTCCCTTTGGATAAAGTGCAAAACATGATCAATGAACTTGAGCTATATTTAGGCTTACGTAAGCCAAGATTGGCATTCTACGATCACGCTCTTCAATTCATAGGAGGAGGCCAGAAATACGGAGCAACTATTGCAGAGGTAGCTCAGAAAAATTATGACTGCACTTTTATAACAAATAAGCCGGTTACAATTGAAAATTTAGAAGATTGGTATGATTTGGATCTTTCAAAATGTGATCTTAAAGTTGTGCCTCTTAAAATTAACAAAAAGGATGAAAAAATCAATCCAACTAAGGCTAATGTTGCAATTGATAATCCATTTTCAAAAGTTGAAGATGAAATTTTAAAATATGACCTGGTAGTTAATGTAAATATGGTGCCAGCTGTTAATGCGCTTGCACTTCAGAATATTTTCATCTGTCATTTCCCTGATAGTTTAAAGCAAAACCACTTTTACGTAAAAAACTATGATCAACTAATTGCAAATTCAAAATATACAAAGAAGTGGATTGAAAAACGATGGGAATTAGATCCTGATGAAATAATTTACCCTCCGGTTGATATGAAATATGATGGTGAAGTCAAAAAAGAAAATATTATCTTGAGTGTTGCCCGATTTGAAGAATCCGGATCCAAAAAACAAAAAGAACTTGTTAAAATCTTTGAAAAAATGAGACCAGAAGGATGGAAACTCGTTTTAGCAGGCGGAACAATGAAAGACAACAAATATCTTGAACGACTTAAAGAGATGGTCAAACGCCGAAACCTAAATGTTGAAGTTCATGAAAACGTTTCAAACTCAAATCTTAAAAAACTATACGCTCAAGCCAAAATATTCTGGCATGCATGCGGACTCGGCGTTAACGAGCAAAAATATCCAAACTTAATCGAACACTTTGGAATGACAACAGTTGAAGCTATGCAAAATAGCTGCGTACCAATCGTAATTAACGGCGGCGGGCAGCGCGAAATCGTTGATCATGGAAAAAACGGATATAAATTTAAAAACGAAGGACAACTCGTGAAATTTACACGAAAAATAATGGCTTCTGATGAACTCCGTACAACTTTAAGCGCTGCAGCTCAAAAATCCTCAAAAAAATACGAAAAAACACACTTTCAAAAACAATTCAGCGAAATATTAGACACTGCTGCTGCAAAAATCACCCAGAAAAAGAATTTTGTGCCAGAAGCGCACCATGTATTTAATCTTTTGAAAGCTTCTTAATCTCTTTTTCTAACTTTTCAATGTAATTGATAGTTTCTTCATTGAACTTTTCTTGTCTTGCAACAATTTCTCCAATAAAATACTCGGTTTCATAATAGAATTTATTTTTTGCTTTATCTATAAGTTTGCCACTTACCAAACGAGGTGATTTAAACTTACGATAAAAACCAGTTAACTTTGCATTCTCCTTTAAGAGCTTGGTGCTACGACTTTCTCCTATTCTTTTTCGATGAATTACAGCTATATCTTTTGACAGCTTGTCCAAAAATTTTAGAATGCGCTCTTTGTCTGTTTCTGATAAACTACTCATGCCTTAATCGTACAACAAAAACATGAAAATTGGAATCGATGTTACAAGCTTAAGCATGCCAAAGACTGGAATCGGACAATACCAGTACAATTTGCTAAACACTTTGCTCAAAATCGATAAAAAAAACGAATATCATCCATACGCTTTCAATTTACGCGACAACACAAAATATCACGATCTCGATTTCAAGGTTCGTGCGCACAAAATCCCACAAAGAATGATTACTGCGTGGTGGCTTAATGTGAGATACCCTAGACTTGAGCAACTAACTGACAATTGCGATATTTATCAAATCTCTGAAATTTGCCAACAGCCAACAAAGCGCAAGACTGTGGCTTTTATCCACGATCTAACGACTTTGCTTTACCCGGAATATCATCTTTTTAAAAACAAATTTCTATACAAACACCGTTTTAAAAATATCAAACGACATGCCGATGTTGTCTTAACGAACTCTTTGCATACAAAATGCGATATTATCGAACGACTTGGTATTGATGCTAACAGAATTCATGTAACGCCTTTTGGTGTTGAGGATCGGTTTAAACCAACTGAAGGAACGCCAATTGAAGGTAGATATATTTGCTACCTCGGAACAATCGAACCCCGAAAAAATTTAGTAAATTTGATGCGAGCTTTTAAAAGATTAAAAGATGAAGAGTCAATTCCACATAAATTGGTTTTAATTGGAAAAGATGGATGGTTTTATGAAGGCATTTATGAAGAAATTCAGCGATTGCACCTAGAAAACGATATTGTGCGGCTTGGATTCGTTAACGACGCAGAACTGCCTGCTTTGTTAAGCGGCGCAGAGCTTTTTGTATATCCTTCTTTTTACGAAGGATTCGGACTGCCGGTTTTAGAAGCTATGGCTTGTGGGACTCCTGTTGTAACTTCGCGTTGTTCATCATTACCAGAAGTTGGAGGAGATGCAGTAAAATACTGCAATCCAAATTTATATAAAAGCATTGCTGAAAAAATGTTCGAATTCATCAGATCACAACCAGAACGAGATCGATATGCGGCCCTCGGCCTCGAACGTGCCAAAAAATTCACATGGGAAGCATGTGCAAGAAAGCATATTGAGATTTATGAGAGTTTGTAGAAAAGGAGGAGGCGCAGGATACCGGGATGGTGGCGCGCTCCTCGAGAAGTGGGTGAGATCAACGATCTCTAGCCTATAGGTTCAGGTGTCGCAACCTTCCCGATGAACCTACAAACTAGCCGGGCAAACCTTGAAGAGAGTTCTAATATTGGGACGCTCTCTAGACGGACTTCCTTTTGCACACTTTAGATCCGTGTATGCAAACCGACCAGGTTCTAACTGTAACAGTGTGCCCATGCACCTGCCGGGTGATCATCACCCTAATAGTTACAGTTCAACACTCGACTTCGGGCACTACTACTTGCGACGTGCTCCTGGGCCGAGTTGGATCATTTGTCTCATAAACGAGGTAAATTTTAGGTCACATAGATGGTGGAAGAGACCATCAGGACCTAATATGGATAAACCCGCTGGTGTACATATGACACCTCCTTTCATTGGTTGAGACAAGATTAGAACTATATGTTATTTTTATGTTTTTGTCAAGTCTTGTAATGATTTACAACCTCACTCGCTCTTCCATCAAAATCACACGATCCATACCAAAAATCACGCCATTAAAATATAAATTCTCACGCCCTGAAAGGTCTGCGTTGAATCCACGCTTGACATCTTTATTTACTTTGTTATAATAACGCCTTGATTGTAACTCATCAAGTTTTATTATGAAAAACAATTTACAAGAAAAACCAGGGAGAGTAGGGGTTAAACCAAATCTTTCTAAATCCCCAAATAAATTAATTGTTGGGATATCCGCATTGATTTCAATGCTTGCTATTGCTGCATATAAAGAAAAAAATAATCCATCAGCAAAACAAGCTATCAGTAATAAACCAACATTATCTGAAACTAAAACCAAAAATGAACCTAAAGCTGAAGCTGATCTTTCTTTTGATACAGCAGCAAAACTACAACCTTTAGTTAAACTACTAATAGAAAATCCATTGGTTCTTGTAAAAATTAAACAAGAGGCAAACTTTAAAGTAGCGTTAAATTCTAAATATAATGTTGCAATTGACAATGATGGTTACAGTATATATTTAACAATACTGGATAAAAAAGGTGATCCCGTATTAAGTTGTATTGTGGATAATGAATCTGATCACACAGAAGTATCAATAACTGATTGGACAATAACTACATTCGCTCACAAAGATGGCCATTTTATAGAAGATGGACCTTTTACTGCATCATTTACAACTGCAAATAAAAAGAACAATACAAAACTCCCACCAGAAATTGTGCAAATACTAAAACTGATATAACTAGCGACGAGTATAATGCTCTACCACTTCACTCGCGCCACCATCTTTAACGATCTTTCCTTCTTCCATCAAAATCACACGATCGCAGAATTTTTCGATCATATCTAAGTCATGGCTAACCAGCACAATAGTCTTTCCGTGAGCTTTCAAATCTTCAAAAACTGCCATACACTTTTTTTGGAATTCTCTATCCCCCACTGCCAGCACCTCATCACATAAATATACGTCTGCATGAGCCGCCGAAGCAATTGCGAAAGCAAGTCGCATCTGCATACCTGAAGAAAAGTTTTTCAGCTTCATTTCCATGAAATCTTCAAGCTCTGCAAACTGAACAATATTTTTATACATCGAGTCAATTTTGCTCCTACTCATGCCAAGAATCACCCCATTCAAATATAAATTGTCATGACCTGAAAGGTCTCCGTTAAATCCAACTCCTAATTCTAAAAATGGCGAAATTTCACCATCAATTTTAACCTCGCCAGACGTTGGAATATATATGTTTGCTAACAATTTCAAAAGAGTAGACTTCCCTGATCCGTTCTTCCCAATAACTCCCAAAAATTCACCCTTTGAAACTTCCAGATTAACATCCTTCAAAGCTTCCAAATCAATATACTCACGCTTACGATAAAAGTTAATAAAGCTCTCCTTTAAAGTGTCTCGCTTTTCATGCGGGATCTTAAACTTCTTACTAACATTTGTAAGCTTTATAGCCATTCAGTTATTTTTTTATCAAACTTTAAGAAAACAAATATACCAAAAATAAGAACTGTTGCAACTATCAAAAACAATGCAGCATTTAGTTGAAACGTTGGTACGTGACCCAAAATAAAAACCGCTCTACTGTATTCAATAAGCCTGGCCAGCGGATTCAAATAAATATATCGATGATAAGCCTCCGGAACCATCGTAATCGGATAAATAATCGGCGTCATCCAAAATCCAATCTGCAAAAGAACTTCCCAAATATGGCTAAAATCACGAAACCTTATGTAAAGAACGCTCAAAATTAACGACGCCCCAAGAATCAAAAAATAAAGTTCAATCACATACACAATAAAAAA
>JAUVDZ010000120.1 GCA_030595015.1 Candidatus Peregrinibacteria bacterium
TCACACAGCTTGTCTTGCTGTTTCAAATATGCCAGGAGGGATTTATAATCCTTTATATGTATTTTCAGGTGTAGGGCAGGGTAAGACTCATCTTTTGCAAGCTACTGGACGAGAGATCTTAAAAAATGATCCGGATGCGCGAATTGTTTATATGACTGCAGAACAATTTACCAATGAAATTATTGAAGCTATTGGAAGAAGAAGAACTAA
Organism: Candidatus Peregrinibacteria bacterium; assembly: GCA_030595015.1. GTDB lineage: Bacteria > Patescibacteriota > Gracilibacteria > UBA1369 > PNNO01 > JAUVDZ01. The sequence goes on from JAUVDZ010000120.1 coordinate 211, forward strand.
GCAATTTAAAGATAAATATAGAACTGTAGATTGTTTTATTCTTGATGATATCCAGTTTTTAGAAAATAAAGATATGAGCCAGATGGAATTCTTTCACACATTTAATGATTTATATGACTCTAATAAGCAGATTATTCTATCTTCAGATACTCCACCAAAAGATTTAAATGGTTTTAAAGAAAGATTGGTAGGTAGATTTGGAATGGGGACTGTTGTAGAAATTCTTCCACCGGATTATGAAACCCGTTTGGCGATTCTTAAACAAAGATGTTCTGAACTTCAGGTTATGATAGGTGATGATGTTTTAGAGTGTATTGCTTTTCATGTTGAAACAAATGTTAGAGATTTAGTTGGAGTATTAATGCAGGTTATTTCACACTCTAATTTGAATGGAGCAGAACCTTCAATAGATCTGGTTGCTACTATCCTTGAAACTCAACATCAGATTCAGATTAAACATACAGACGTTTCAATGGCTGCAATGGGGATAAAAGGAAAATCTATTCAGGAGGTTATTGATTCAGTTGCTCACTATTTTAATATTTCTAATGAAGAAATTGTTGGCCCTATGAGAAAAAAGGAGATTATGATGCCAAGACAGGTTTGTATGTATCTTATCAAAAGAGAGCTTGATCACTCTTATGCAAAAATTGGTAAAATATTTGGCGGACGGAATCATTCAACAGTTTTACATGCTTTCAATACTATTTCTAAGAAGATAAAATCTGACCCGAGGATTTTGCGTGATGTGCAGGCCATAAAGCAAGGTCTTGGATTTTAAATGTTCAAAATAATTATACAAGATTTGTGTAATAAACTTTACAATTAATCAGATGGTTCTTATACTGTTCGATGTCTTTTCGTTAATCAAAAATTATTATGTCTAGATTACCTCGTAAACGACCGATTGATTTTATCCTTCCATTTTTAATCATGATTTGTGCAGGTGTGATTGTTGTACTTGCATTCCAGCTTTATCAGTCAATGAATAAAACTGAAGATGGTAATGATATTTATTTGTATATGGCTAAAGGAAATGCCAAGGTTCTTCAATGGGGATCTGGTGAATGGGAGAAAGCTTATAATGGTACAAAAATCCTTCAGGGAGATTCTATAAAAACTCCAAGAGGAGCAAGATTGGTTATTAATTTATTTGATGACCATTATTTAAGAATGGATCAGAGTTCTGAAATTGTATTTAGTGAAATTAAAAAGAATGGAGATGCTTATGATATCAATTTAATTTTGAGAGAAGGTAAGGTTTGGATTAATAATGATGAAAATTCAGAGACTCCGGTAAAATTTATGGTTAGAACTGACCATACAGTTGTAAAAACAGTTTCTACTATTTATGAAGTTGAACAAAATGAGAACGAAGAGGTGATTAGAGTACTTAAAGGAAGCATAATTGCTGATATCATGGTTGATGAAGATGGAGAAAAGAGAAATGTAGAAACTATTCAAATTGGGGTAGGACAAGAAGCTGTGCTTACAGCTGACGATATTAACGCTTATGCAGACAGGGAGAGTCCTTCTGTAATTGATGCAATTGCTGATTCTTTCAGAGAGACTACTTTCTATAAATGGAATATGGCAGAAGATAAAAATCCTACTGACTATTCAATCAAAACAACTACAGATGATGATGGCTTTGGTTTTGAAGATGATGAGGAAGATACAGGAGATGAAAGCGATTTAGCTAAGCCTACAATTGAGACTCCTTCTACTTTGAATTTTACAACAAATGAAGATTCTTTAACTATAAGAGGCACAACTTCAACTGAAACAAAGAAAATGATGGTTGATGTTGTTAGTGATGGCGAAGAAAACACTTACGAACTTAATTTATATGTTCCAGGCGGAACTGACTGGAGTTTTGCGATATCAGTTGACGCAGGAACATTAGCTGAAGGTGTTAATACTTATGAGTTCTATTCAATCTCTGATACTGATGCAGAAAGTAAAAAAGAAACTCTTCAAGTTAATTTAGGCGATGTTGCAGGCGATGAAGATGAAGACGAAGAAGAGGATGTTGAATTAGATTTACCACCATTAGTTGTTCCAACTGTTGATTCGTTTAATGGAGGAGATTCAAATGAAGATGATACAGGTTCGGTATCTATTTTAGGATCTGTTGAAGGTGCTGAGAAAATGATCGTTGATGGTTACACTCTTTCTGCTTTTGAACCAGGAGATACATCATGGAGCTACAATGCTCGTGAATCACTTGGAAACTTAGTAGAAGGTGAAAACACTTACGATGTTGAAGCAGTTGCACCAGACGGTACATCAAAATCTACTCAATTCACAATAATCTATACTCCAGCTGAAGAAGAGGAGCCAGATCCGGCGGAGGACGATGAGCCGGTTGAAGACACGCCTGCTACTGAGGAGCTAGGGGTGGAATAACAGTTATTTTTCTTTGAAAGGTGAACACACCCTCACCCCTAATTTATGCAAGCTGAAGTTCAATGCTTGTCTTGATTTTGTTGTTTGTATAAGCCATAATTTTAAATACACTTAACGTTTAAATTATGGAAAACTTACATCAAAAGTTTGTGAAATATGGAGCAAATGCAAAGGTTTGGATCAACAAATGCAAAATGCTGCTGCCTGAGATTGATAGAGAGGGGATTTGGCATGAAAAAGGATTTGGCTCGATTTATGAGTATGCTGCTAAGCTGGCTGGATTGAGTCATGGTCAGGTTCGTGATGCCTTGCGGATTATGAAAAAGATTGAAGATAAGCTAGCATTGTTAAAAGTTGCAGAGAAGAAAGGATTGGGTTCAGTTAGACCTGCTGCAACAATTGCTACACAAGAAACTCAGGAATTTTGGGCTGAAAAAGCTGAAGAAATGCCTGTGCACACTTTGGAAACTTATGTTAAAGCATCTCGTCACGTGACCACTTTTGCACAACAGACCATCCAAATGACATTAAGTCAAAAAACGGCTAAAAAACTTGAAGCAATTAAAGGCGATCGTGATTGGGAAGAGATTGTGCTTGAATTGTTGTAAAGAATATGAACAGCTGCATCATACTTACAGATTTGCGCTTACTGGGGTCCATGATCCAGATCAAATTGTTCCTTTATGTAGCTCTCATCATGAACTCGCTCATCATGGCCTTATTGAAAATGAATCAAAATCGCCGGACCAATGGGATGTTCGCGAATTTGCTGAAATTGACCATCCAAAATATGAAATTGATCAATTTGTGCAAAAATGTCGGACTCATACGTAT
>JAUVDZ010000073.1 GCA_030595015.1 Candidatus Peregrinibacteria bacterium
CAATGTCTCCTCCGGTATCATCGGCGTCTAATAATAGTCCTCCTGTAGTATTAATATCACCTGTTACAGTTAATTCATCCGAAAAAGTAAATTCATCAGTTGCATTACTATAAAGCAAATTTGCTGCGCCAGCATTAAAATCAATGCTTGAATCAGCAGCAGTTCCATCTACATTTACTGAAATACTTTCACCTTCAATATCCAAAACTCCCTGAATATACAGATCATCAGTAAACTCAAATCTGGTATTTACTAAATCATATTCAAGAATTTGACCTAAAGAATCACCAAATTGAAGCTGAACATCAGTTGTTCCATCTCCATCATCAATAATAAAGAATGACTCAGTATTAACTAAATCACCTGCAGTAGATGCAAAAGCAGTTGTTGTAAATCCACTAAGCCCAACCACCAGAACCAATAGTGAAAACAGAATATTTTGTTTTTTCATAGTATTTTTAATTAAACGCTTCATCATATTATATGTTATATTCAGCCTTTTGTCAAATCTACCCTTCGTAGTTCAATTGTATTTCTCCAATATTCATTGTTTCATTATCCTTTGCATGAAGCCTGACAATAACAATAAAGCTATCTCCAGGTGTAAAGGTTGGAACACCACTATATCCAAGTCCGGCCTGTGACCAACTTATGCTTGTAAGATCTATACTCGTTCCAGTTAAAGTAACTGGAACCCCGGCAGTATCCCAAATAAAAATATCTGCTTTAGTTATTAAAGGATCCACGTTAGAAGACCGATAATTGAAAGTCCATGGCGTAACTGCATTCCACTGAACAAAAGTCTGTGGGACTGTAACCTGTAAAACAATGTCATAATCCTGCAGAGTCGTTTGCGAACTCGTCCATTCATAATAATTCTCCAGGGCCACGTTGTCGGTATCTAAATATAATCTTCCTACATTATTTGTACCATCACCAACATAGCTTGCACCCTCAAATTGTGAATTCAAAACTATGATTCTATCCTGTACAACAGTAGATGAACCAAAAATAGCTTCATCAATATCATCAATTACTGTTTCTAAATCCCCTGCTGTATAAAAATGACCATCAACTGCTTCAACATCAATCTCTGTCGCATCATGCTTTGAAACACCTCCATCTAAATGATCAGTAACATTATCTCCCAAATCAGAAACATCATAACCATCAACAGTTCCTGTAATTGTTAAATCTCCTTCAATATTAACGTCATCATTAAAATTAAAATAACCTGCCCCAATATCAAATGTAAGTAATTTTCCTAAAACACTACCAAACTGCAATCCAATACTGGTAACAGAACTATCATCGTCATCCAATATAAATATATTTTCCTCAGTTCCTCCTGGAATAACAGAAGTAGGAAAAACACCTCCAGGGCCCAATAAAACGATATCTCCATCACTTGTACCAATCTCAGCATTATCAATCATGTCTGCATTTAAAGCATAAGGCACACTACCTATAGGAGCTCTATCACTTAAAGGATCAGAAGGAGCTCTATCTAAAATTTCATAAGAAGTATCTGGATCTCCTGCAGCTTTGATTTCAACTTGTAAATATAAATGTTCTGTATAGTCAATTTCCGGTAAAGCGCTTACAGTCCCCAATTCAAAAGATACAAACCCTAAACTATTTGGCGTAACTGTTTGAACTTCCTGCCAACCTCCATAATTTAAAGCTAAAGGATCAATTGCACCAACAACTACATCTCCTACATCAACAGGACTTGCAATCCAAAAACTAAATCTAAAAGTATGGTCTGTTGTTAAAGCATCATTAGTACCCGCATCTAATAACCTTGCCTCATAAATAAGTTTTTCAGGTACAGATGTAGCAGCACTAACTGTCACTATATTTAAAGCGCTTAGTATACAAACAAATAGAGCCAATAATTTTATTTTCTTATTTTTCGCCAAAGTGTATATATTGTGATTAATATAATTATTACATAAAGAGCTATAAAATCCCATCGGACACAACTTAATTTTACGTCACCTTTAATATCTTTTACATAGGCTTTACCATCAATAACATTAAATTTAACTGTTGTGTACTTGGTTTGTACAATTTTATTTTCATTAATTTCTAAACCATAAAGTAAAACCATGTATTCCCCATCTTTTAATGTACCTGGAGTTTTAACCATAAATTTACCATTTTCATCTGCTGTTACAGTTGATCTGGCAACATAATCTTCGCCTATCCATATAGCTGTAATCTCATAATTACTGCCGGTATTTCCATCAATTATAATCTCTCCATCATGACTTTCTAATTGATCTTCCGCAGGAATTACAATTTCAATTTGCTCAACTTCGTAATCCAATTCAGTAACAAAATCATACTCATCTAATCCGTCGGTTGTTTCATAATATAAAAAGCCCTCTTCTTCTGTAAATATAAATGTTGGTTCTTGTTCTGCAATTGACTCTTCTTCTACAATTGGTTCTTCTGAAGGCTCAACATAAGAGATAAGTTCTTCAACAACTTCTTCTTCAACAACTTCTTCTTCAACAACTTCTTCTTCAACAACTTCTTCTTCAGCAACTTCTTCTTCAGCTATTTCTTCCGGAGCAGCTTCATGAACCTCTTCAACAATTACAATTTCATCCATTACTGGCTCTTCATCATCATCAGGCAAGATCAAAGCAGATCCTCCTCCGCCTCCTCCACTAGAAGGTGGTAATGGTGGAATAACTGGATCCACTTCTTCAAGAATACTATTCCCATCAATTAATATGTATGAACCTGATTCAGAATTTCTATCAATCCATGTGATTCCTCCAAGATCCATTGCATAAGTTGCACTTTCCAAAAAACCGGCATTAGAAGCAAAATCCAAAGATTCATCATTTATTTGAAAAGATGTGCTAGTTGAAGCAAGCACATGACTTGTGCATATAGCTAATATAAATGCCAATAATATTAATTTTTGTTTTAGCGCCAAACTTTATGTTATTAATTTTTATTTTCATTAAATTATAACACATTTTGATATATTTCTCAAGTAACACTTTTTAAAGGCTCCAGGTTTCTAAAGCATCGAGAGCTTCTTTTAATGTGGGCATACCTAGTCTTCCACCTAGTTTCTTACATTTTAACCCCGCACAAACAGTTGCAAACATCATATTTTTTTTAAAATCCCAATCCTGCAACAATCCATATAAAAATGCTCCATGAAATACATCTCCCGCACCAGTTGTGTCCACAATTTCTCCGACATCAAACGAAGGAATTGAAAGACACTGTTTATCCCCTTTTACTATTCCGCATGCTCCATATTTTCCTAAAGTAACAATCGCAATCTCGGCTCCCATATCAATAAAATCGAATAACGCCTTCTCATAATCATGATTGAATTTATCTTCAACAAATTTACGTGAAACAATTAAATAATCTGCATATTTTACAAATTCTTCAGAATTTGGAGTGTGAGGTTCGGAATCGATGCAAATTTTTACTCCATTTTCTTTTGCAAACTTTACCAATTCTAAATTAGCATCTGGAAAATGTGCATCAGAATGAATAATTCGTGAATTTTTAATTAAATCATAATTCTCATCACAAATAACAAAATCTTCTAAATCTCCCCTATCAGCAATTATTGTTCGCGAACCTGTTTCTTCTTCAATAATAATACTCGAAAGTGCTGGAGCTTTTCCTTTTTGAACAACCATACAACCTGTTTCAACTCCTTCTTCTTTTAAGGAATCAATTGCAAATTGACCAACTTGTCCTTCTCCAACTGTCCCTATCATTGCTGTTTTTGCACCTAGCCTGGCCAAACATGCAACTGCATTAGCTGCCTGGCCTCCTCCTTGTAAAGAAGATCGTACAGGAATAACTTTCTGATCTTTTTCAGGAAATTTTTCAACAATATTTAAGTGATCCACAGTCGCCCCACCAATACCAGTAACATCAAATTTATTCATAAACTTTAAAGTTAGATTAATCAACAGAGATGAGCTTCAAGCGAATCTCCTGCGAGCGAAAACTTATTGCGAGCATAACATGAGTCCGCTACGCGGACGAATTCCTTTTCAATTTTAACTTAGGCTTTGCGTAATTACAATGACGTGTTAATTTAATAATGCCTTATAGCTCTCTAAACTACTAAAAAAATGGACAATAACATTATCTTTGTTCTGCAAATTCTTGCCGGACTAACATTCATCCTCATTGCATTCAGAATTGGCTTCCACTGGCTACTTGCGCTAATTGCAGTACAAGCCGTTTTGATGAATATTTTTGTATTAAAAACCATGCCTTTATTTGGATTGGAAACAACAGGTGGAAATGTTTTATATGCATCTATATTTTTAGGGACAGATTTAATTTGTGAACATATGGGTTCCAAAAAAGCCCGACAAGCAGTATGGCTTGGATTTTTTGCCTCGATTTTCTTTATAGTAATGTCACAATTCATTCTTTTATATACTCCTTCATTATTAGGAGACGGCCAATTCTTACACGACACTCTTTCTACAGTATTTGGTTTTGCACCTCAAATATTATTTGGATCTATGCTTGCATTCCTTGTTTCTCAAAATCTGGATATCTATATATTCAATTGGATTAAAAAAAGAACCGGTGAAAAACATTTATGGCTTAGAAACAATGGATCAACATTGATTTCTCAACTATTCGACACCTTAATTTTCACATTCGTTGGATTATGGGGAATTGTTGCAAATGTAGAAAATTTCTGGCAAATAGTATTATTTACGTATTTAATAAAATCATTCGTAGCAATTGTTGATACTCCGTTTATATATCTATCTAAATTAAAAGCATTCAAGCCTAAAAAGGCTGATCTTAAATAAGAAGGTCGTAATTGGATTATTTTATTCTTTTATTTAGAATTCTCAATCCGTGAGCTGAAATTTTCATTTTTTCCCACTGTCCTGTTTGAGGATTAAAAATACGCTTCTTTTGAATATTTGGAAGAAATCTTCGCTTTGTCTTGCGATTTGAGTGACTTACATTATTACCTGCAGAAGGTCGTTTTCCTGTTATTTGGCATACTTTTGACATCTCGTATTTATTAAGTGCCCCTGTATTCTACTCAAACTATAAAAAAATGCAAGCTAACTATTGAAATTAAGCCTTAAATATGTTATTATTATATGAAATTAAAACAAAAAATAATGAATACACATCAAACACCAGAAGATAAAAATATAAATCCGGAGCCAAGGGCTCCAAAGCTTCCGGAAAGTTTAGCAATGGATCCTAAGATCCAAACTGAACGAGATGATATTAAGGGACAGGTTTTATATTCTTCTAAACCAGAAGAAATCGGGACTGAACAAACGCCTGCTGAAGCCTATAAAACAGCTACAAACAATCATCTTGCAGCAATTGCTAATAAAGATCCAAATTGGATTCAAAAAGCATTGATAACAAGAAAAATTGCAAACGAAAGAGAACAGATAGTGATAGATGATTTAGCTAATAGACAAGGGAAACAAAATAGGCGTGCTGATTTATTAACAGGAAAACAACAAGAAGATTGGCTAAGATTACAAGTAGATTTAGAATCTGATAAAGCAATATTAGCAAATAAAAAAGCAAACACTCGCAGTGCTAAACTCAATGGGACTTTAAGAAAAATCTTTTCTGGTCTTGGAACCGTAATAATTTCTCCAATTGCAGGTGGAGTTAATGCCTGGCAGAATATAAGAGAAGAACGTAAAAACCGTCATCATAATTTAAATTAATCATTATTTATGGATAAAATTCAATTTTTAAAAGAAGAAATAGAAATGGCGTTAAATGTCTTTCCTGCGCTTGATAAAGCTAAAAAGGAAGAACTTATGGCACAAACTGGAAAACTTACTGAAGAAAATTTACTTGAACTTTTAACAGTTTTGTATAGAATGAGACGCGACTTCATTGAAGCTGAATATGAAACAATAAAAGCTAATGATGAATATATTAAAAGTTTAAACACTAAACATGAGTAATAAAAGTTCTTCAAAACAACATGGTCTGCATAATGTGCATGATCAACGTCCTAAAAGCAAACTTCGAAATCGTCGCAACAAAGCTAAAGCGGCAGAACGAAAGCTTAAATATCTGGAAGAAAAGGGTGCTAGATCATAACGCGAAGAAGGAGTATAGCGACTGATTGAGCGCTATGAGCCCGTAC
>JAUVDZ010000001.1 GCA_030595015.1 Candidatus Peregrinibacteria bacterium
TGTGCAGTAATAATTGCGCTTTTATAAGGGGCGACAGTTCCAACTTTTTGAAAATTAATTCGTTGTAAAGGATCATCTGTAATTTCAATAGTTTCAACTTCGATATCTCCAATGGTTACATCGTTTACTATTTCCGCTTCGCTTACTTCGTTCGTCTGTTCAGTTTGCTCTGTATCTTCTGAAGTTTCATTATCAATTTGTTCGCAACCTCCAAAAAAGTACATACCTAAGAGTACAATCCCAATGATTAAACCAATAGTGAATAGCACATTAATAAATTTTGAAAGATTAGATTGTTTCTTTTCAGAAACTAAATCATATCTATCAGGTTCAGTAGTTTCCATTATATAAGGGGTCAATTATAAAATAAGAGCTTATTATAGTAGATTACACTATAATGTCAACTCTTCTGTATGAAATTAATTACAAAATTTACTTGCCTTCTACCTCTATTTTCTCGTTTAATAAATCAACAAATTTATCAACATCGATTCCATGAGAAGATAAACCTTCATCAATAGTTTCAAATTCAGCTGCATGGCACATAGCACAGCCAATATCATGATCCATAAAAATATCGAATAATTCTGGGTATTTTTGTAGGACTTCTAGAATAATCATATCTTTTTTAACCTTTTGATGTTTTCTCATATATATAAGTGCATTAATTTATAAATTATTTCAACTCTACGCTGATTTGATTCACTTTCAACTCAATATACTTGACAAATAATAAGAAGTCAGTATAATCATAATCTTTACTTAAATCAAGTCTAAATTTATGGATTCACGAATAAGGAAAAATCGAATTATGAATATGCTTGAGAAGTATGATGAAAAACTTCTTAAATTTTATTTAAATGAAGGTCCTGCTAAGCTTAAGAAAAGGCTTGAGATAAGGGATGATGAGTTGTGGCGGATCGTCTTTGATTATCTTATTTTTGAGAAAAATGCAGTTAACGTTTGTACTAAAAAGAATACTAATTATATTCATAGTATCTTTGCTGAAAAAGGTCCAAATCATATTAAAAAAGCTTTTTATTTAGATAATTCTAAATATGAAAGTACTTTTGAAGAAATTCTGGATTTTATAGGAATTGCCAGAGGCGCGATATATGAGTATGTACGTAATAATTCACATTATTTTCAGGATTTAATAAGAAATGGAAAAGCTGAGAGAATTCGTATTGAATTAGGCTTGGAGAAGCTGAAATACGACGGTGTTTGGGAAGAAGTTCTTGATATCCTATTAGAATGTGTAAGTTTTAAAAATTTTACCTACAGCATGTTTGAGCAGGGTTTGAGATTTTTTACAAACATGTATAATACTGGTCGTACACATAGATCAGTAAAAAATTCCAATGAGATTAGATAAATTTTTGACTAGTCAAAACTACGTTGAGTCGCGAGAGAAAGCGAAATTTTTAATCGAACAAGGGCTAGTGAAAATTAATGGAATTATTGCTCAAAAAGTTGCATATAAAGTTAAATCTGATGACATTATAGAAGTAGATAATAGCGATATGTTTGTTAGTCGAAGTGGAAATAAACTTGAAGCAGCGCTAAAAAACTTCAATTTAGATGTGAAAGATTACATTTGTTTGGATATTGGGGCTTCTATAGGCGGTTTTACTGAATGTTTGCTCAAGTATAATGCTAAAAAGGTTTATACCATTGATGTTGGCACTGACCAGCTTCATAAAAAACTTCGCAGCAATAATCGTGTTATTTGTTATGAAGAAACGGATTTTCGCACTTTTAAGCGCTCAGAAATTGCTGAAGATCTTGATATTATAGTAATTGATGTGTCATTTATCTCAATTAAAGAAATTATTGATCATATCTCTCCATTTTTAAATAAAAAAACCAAAGTAGTTGCGCTTTATAAGCCTCAATTTGAAGTAGGAAAAGGCAATATTAAGAAGGGGATTGCCAATAATGAAGAAGTAGTACAAAGAACCATTGAAGATTTTAAAGAATACATCGCAAAATATGACCTACAAGTTACAGGATCTATGAAATCCCCGTTAAAAGGGAAAGAAGGTAACCAGGAATATCTTTTACTGATCCACTTGAGGTAAAGTTTTAAAATAAAGTTGTTTTTTTACTTTTTGATTTTGATCTATCAAATCAACTCTAAATGCTGTTTCGCGATCAGGAAGAAATTTATAGTACGCAAGATCAGCAATTAGCGTATCTTTTCCTAAACGTTCAAGATTCAAGTGATTATCGCTATCTTCTCGCTCACTTTGTTCAAAAGCTTCATACTCTTCACGAGTAAGATCTTTTATCCAAATACTTTTAGCATCATAAATAGCCATTAATTGAGATTCAGCCTCATCAACGTTGTTTGCTTTGATAATTTCTCCAGCCATGATTGTTGGTTAATGTGTGTTTTTATTTTATAGGGATAAGTTTGTATATTCAAGTACCTTATCAAATTTGCCGTATTTTTGCCGTCATTTTTGATAAGGGATAGTTTCTACACTACGTCGTACTCGCTCAACCTGCTCAATCAGTCACATTCGTTCCTTCATCGCAGCTAGATCTAGCACTCCAAGAGACCTCCGCGCTTTGCGCTGCGGTCTGTGGTACGCCCGGAGGGATTCGAACCCCCAACCCTCGGTTCCGAAGACCGATGCTCTATCCAATTAAGCCACGGGCGCATATTAATCGTTAACGCTATTTAAAAAGCGCAGACCCTTACGAGCCTGCGCAATTTTAACATTTATGTAATCTATTATCAACGTTCTTTTCTAGATTCTGCTCTGTTGTTCCACCAGACAAGTACAGGACTTGCCACAAAGATTGATGAGTAAGTACCAATGATAGTACCAAGTACTAATGCAAGTACGAACCAGAAGATTGATGTGCTTCCTAAAATCAAGAGTGCTACTAATGTGAATAGCGTAGAGATAGATGTGTTTATTGAACGAGCCATTGTTTGTGTTAAGGCTGCGTTTGCAACATCTTTGAATGTGACACCTCTTCCCATATCTTTTAAGTTTTCACGCACTCTGTCGAATACAACGATTGTGTCATGAACTGAGAAACCAAGTATTGTTAGAAGTGCAGTAATAAATAGGGCATCTACTTCAACATTAAGAACATTTCCTAATATCGCAAATATTCCAACTACGATTATTACATCATGTGCTAAGGCAACGATTGCAGATAATCCGAATCTCCAAGGAGAAACTTTTTTAGGGATTTTCCTGAATGCAAATGCGATATAGAATACAATTAATATTAATGCTATTACAAGTGCGAACATTGCTTTACTCTTCATTGTTTCTCCAACAGTAGGACCCACTGTTGTGAATCTTGGTTCATCAAGTGCCCCGAATCTTTCTTCAAGTTTTTCTAATATCTGATCGTGAACTTCTACTGAGATGTATTTAGTTTTGATAATATATCCATCAGAAGACCAGATTATTGAAGCAGTACTAAAGTCTACAGCTTCTTCAACATCCGGAACAAATTCTGCTCCACCTGTTTCAGTTGTTGCAGCTACAGCTCCATCATCAGATCCATAAATCTCATTACCGATTTCTTCAAGAGCAGTGCTTAAATCTTCCTGAGCAACTTCCTGTTCAAATTTAACTTGCATCAATGTTCCTCCAGAAAAATCGATTCCGAATTTAAGTCCGAATGTGAAAATTGAAACAATCGCAATTGAGACTAAGATTCCTGAGAAAACGAACCATTTTTTACTGTTACCAATAATATTATAAACTTTTCGTTTCTTTTCAGTTGGTTTAGCTCCTAATAAGAAGTAATTTTTAGCAAATCTTGTTCCAACCATTAAATGTAAGAATGTTTTTGTAATAGTAATAGCCGTGAACATTGAAACTAAAATACCTGCAGCTAAGTTGAAAGCGAATCCCTGAATGATTGAACTTCCAAAATAAAACAGAATTGCACAGGTAATCAATGAAGAGAAATTCGAATCTCTAATTGAGCTCCATGCACGGGCAAATCCAACATCAATAGCTGACCCAAGAGGTCTTCCGTCTCTAATTTCTTCTTTAATTCTTTCAAAGATAAGTATGTTAGCATCAACTGCCATACCAATCGATAAGATCACACCGGCTACACCAGCAAGTGTTAGAACGATTGGATTAGCAAGCAGGAATACTATAAAGAATAGGGCAAACACCGCCAGAACTGACGTGACCATTTTTTCCCACCCATTGTCTTTGTCATTTAATATTCGCATCATTAAGACGACGAACATCGTGACAGCAATAATAACTGCGACTATGGTATTTAATTGGGATTGTATTAAGAAAAGTAGAATTACTGCGTAAACTCCTAATGCAACAACTGCCATTAATCCTAGAAGTCTGTAGTAGAGAGTCATGTAAATACCAAGAATGATCAATCCAATCATACCTGCCCACAAGCTCTTAACTAAGGCATCCTGACCAAGCTCTGCACCGATTGTGTATTGACCTGACAATACAATTGGTGCTGGAATTGCACCTGTATTTAAGTCACGAGCTAAAGTAGTAGCCTCATCAATAGTGAAACTACCTTCGATAATTGCATTCCCTCCTGTAATTTTTGATCTTACATTTGGAGCAGAAATTAATTCACCTCCAACAAAAATTGCTAAAGGTTTTCCAATATTTTTATCTGTTATTTCAGCAAACAACTCTGCCCCTTCATCATTAAATGCGATTGAAACATAAGGTTCATAAAGTTGATTGAACTGAACATCAGCATGTACGAAATGCTCACCAGTTAAGTTAGTATCCTGCCATTGGTTTGGAATAGTTGAGAAGAAAATTGATTCATATTTAACCTGTTTCTCAACTTTTGTTTCTGTAGTTCCTCCAACAATTGAACCTGATTTAAGTACGTGGTATCCAAATTCAGTTTCAACAGGATCACTTACTTCATCTTTTTCTTCCATTATAAGTGCTGCTGATTCGAATGCTTCTGTGTATGCACCTTCACCTGCAGGTTTGATTAATACTCCACCTACTTCTTTTGCAGCTGAATCATCATTATATTCATCTGATAAAGTTTTAAATTCTTCACCATCACGTGCACGGCTTGAAATTTCTTCAGCTAATGCCAATGCTTCTTCTTTTGTTCTCGTAACTTCTTCTCCAGCTCTTTCAGCTCCTGCGTAAGCAACTAAAACATGAGAAACATTTACTTTCTTTTCATCAGTAACTGTTCTGTCAGCGTCTTGAGTTTCAATTAATTTGATTACGTTTAATCCAGTTAATTCGATTAGTTCACCTTCAGGAGAAACTGTGTATTCTCCGCTTGTTTCAATTGTTCCTGAATAAACTTGTCCTTCTGATAAGTCGAATATTTTACCAGCAATTGCTGAATTTAATTCGTCTTCAAATTTCCAATCTTCTTCTTGAGTATAAGTAACTACCGCAGGATTTGCCTGCTCTTCTTCCTGAGCGACTATGGCAAATTCTTCTCCGCTTTGAATTCTTTGTAATACATTATTTGCCTGCGTTTCAATTTCTTGTTTTTCATTTGGATCAATTTCGTCTTTTCTTTCTTTAAATTCTAATTGGATTGTTTTACCAATAGTTGCTTTTGCTTCTTCTACATCAACTCCGGCTAAATCAACTATGATATGACTTTCACCCGCAGCTTCAGATACTACAATTCTTGGTTCGCTTACCCCAAGTGCATTTACACGCTTATTAATAACCTCTTTTACACCTTCAATGATAGCTTTTTGATCTTCTGATGGTACTTTTCTGAGATCAATTTTATAATCAAGTTGAGCTCCTCCTTGTAGGTCGAGGCCTAAATGAACATGCTGATTTTTTATTTCATCAGGAGTCCAGCCGACCAATGGAGCTTTTGTCTCTGGTGGTAGATCGAGTATCCCGAGTATCACAGCAATAAATAGAATAACTAGAACTTTAATAAAAGTTTTTCCTTTCATGGAAATTGGGGTTTAAAAAATAGTATGAAAAATATATAAATTATTGGTTTTCTGAGTGTAGTTTTTGATCGAGCTCTTCATTGTTGCCCTTTCCTGATCTTCCATAGTCATCATGTAGTTTTACAACGTCAGTTAAGTGAGGTGTTGAAACTTCAAAGATTTCAGAGTCTTCAAGTGCTTCAGCACGATGAATAGTATACGGATTTACATCGAATTTGTCACCTGGTTTTAGTATAATTTCCTTTAAATTTTTCTCTTCTGTGCCATAAACCATTTTCACTAGTCCTGAGTAAACATATTGAGTTTCGAGTTTTTCCTCATGATACTGCAAAGAATAGCGGTGTCCCTTCTTGATTTCGAGGATTTTCCCCGCATATTTCTCATTTTGAGCAAACCAAATCTCACGGCCCCAAGGTTTAGGTTTAATAAGTGCTTCGTGCTTTGGAGTTTGTTCGTTGTTCATAGAAATATTATAAGGGAAAGAAGGGGATATGGGAAGGAATTATGGCTACCATTTTTTAGGAGTTTTTCAAAATTTCAAAAATTTTGAATTTCTCCCGTATTATTACAGATACTTTCCTTCCTCTTTTAACTTTTCAACTACTTTTTTAACATCTTGTGAGCGGTTTTTTGCGCAAATTAGAAGTGCATCTTCAGTATCAACTACTACAATGTCATCTAAACCGATTGTTGCGATTATTTTATTTGGATTGTCTGTTCTAATTACTGAACCTTTTGTGTCGATGCCGATGTGTTTACGGTGCATTACATTTTCTGTTGATTCCGGAGCTAATTCATCATGGATTGATTCCCACGTACCAACATCGCTCCATCCAAAATCAGCTGGGATTATTTTAACTTCATCAGTTGAAACTTTCTCCATTATTGCGTAGTCAATTGAGATTTTTTCGCATGCACTATAGTGTTCGCGGACTTTTGCGTTTTCTTCTTTTGTGCCGATTGAATCTTTAATTTTCATTAATTTATCGTATGTATCAGGTACATGTTTTTGATATTTTTCTAAAATTGTATCGATTCTCCAAACATACATTCCTGTGTTCCATAAATAGTCTCCGCAGTCCATAAACTCTTTTGCTTTTTCGAGATCAGGTTTTTCTGTGAAGCCTTTGAACTCTAAAACATCGTCGTTTATAGCTTCTCCGACTTTTACCCAACCTAAGTTAACGTTAGGGAAGCGTGCTTTAACTTCAATTATATTAAGAGAGCGCTCGTCGCGAGCTACTTTTTCAGCTAATTCTAGTTTTTCACGGAATTGTTGATTGTCTTTCACTAAATGATCAGCATATATAATAGACATCACTTCATCAGGGTCGGCATCAAGGCTTAAGCGCATTGCAGCGTAGCCAATACACGTTGCTGTGTCTCTAAGAGCAGGTTCCAAAATTATATGATCGTGTGAGATATTAGGAAGTTGTTGAACAATATCATCAAAAAAGTTTTCGTTTGTAGCAATATATATGTTTTCATCGCCAAGATACTTAACTCTTTCATAAGTTTCCTGTAGCATTGTTAAGTCACTTGTGAGTTTTTGGAATTGTTTAGGTCTTTCTCTCCGGCTTAAAGGCCAGAGTCGTGTTCCTGTGCCACCTGCTAATATTACAGCTTTCATTTCTTAATAATTAATGATTTATCCCAGTCTTTTGGCGGTTTTATCCCGAGGAGATCCAGTATAGTCGGAGCAATGTTAGAAAGTCCACCCTTTTTACGTAGTTTTGCCTTTTTATATTCATTTGAACAAAGCATGAATACAACAGGATTCAATGTGTGACTCGGACACTCTTCTCCATTTTTTTCATAAATCATATAATCTGCGTTTCCATGATCTGCAGTTACAAGCACGTGATATCCTTTAGTCATAGCCGCAGGAACGACTTTGGTTAGACATTCATCAAGAGTTTGGATAGCCTTTATTGTGGCTTTATAATCACCGGAATGACCAACCAGGTCACCATTTGCAAAGTTCATTGCTATGAATTTGTACTCATTAATTTTTATATCTTTTAAAAATTCTGTTGTGATTTTTTTTGCACTCATTTCTGGTTTCGAAGCGTATGATTTTACTTTCGCACTTGGCACAAGAATTCTCTTTTCATTTTTATATGCTTTCTTATCTTGTGAATTAAAAAAGAAAGTTACGTGTGCATATTTTTCTGTTTCAGCGATTCTTAATTGTTTATAATTTTTCTTTGAAAGAATTGTTCCAAGATTTGTTTTAAGTTTTGGAGCAGGGAATGCAACCTTTGCTTTTTCTGAATAAGGCCCAAAACAACAAAAATAGGGCTTGATTCCTTTCATAAACTTTTCAGTAAGCTGAGATGCTCTATCGGTCCTGTAGTTGAAGAAAATCACACTATCTTTTTTGGTGATTTTTCCATTTTTATCCAAAACCACCGGTTCAATATAGTAATCTGACTCAATATTTTTTTTGTACTGATTTTTCAAAGCTTGTATTGGATCATCTTCAAAATGGCCTTTCATTTTAGTTAATAAATCATATGCTTTTTTTGTACGATTCCAATTTGTATCTCGGTCCATTGCAAAATATCTTCCAACCATTGTTGCAATTTTTCCAACTCCAATTGCAGCTATTTCTTTTTGAACTCTTTTGATAAATTTATCACCTGAACGCTCCGGAACATCACGACCATCCATAAACATGTGAATATAAACTTCTTTAATTTTATGTTTTTTAGCGAGTTTTAATAAAGTGAATAGGTGATTGTAATTTGAATGAAGGCCTGCGTCAGAAATCATTCCCATTAAATGTAGCTTACTTCCTTTCTTCTTGGCATTTTTAAATGCACCTTCGACTTCTTTGATTTTATCTAGTTTATTGTTTTTGATAACCTGATCAATTGTTTTCATTGCTCCTAAAACGATTTTACCAGCTCCCATTGTGTAATGACCAACTTCAGAGCCTCCTTGAAAGCCTGGAGGTAAGCCTACAGCAGGCCCATGGGCTCCAAGTAGAGTTTTAGGGTATGTTCGTCTTAATTTATCTATAAAAGGGGTTTTAGCATTAGTAACAGCGTTCCCTTTATACTTTTTGCCCTCACCATATCCATCTAAAATAATTAATAGAACTTTTTTATCCATTAGAAAATTGAGTTTAAATAAATGTCGAGAATTAAGTCACCGAACAATAAAGTAACAAAAGTACCGATTACTAAAAACGGTGCAAAAGGTATTTGCGACTTTGGTGTGACTTTTTTTAAAGCTAATAAAGCTATGCTAATAATAGAACCAATAATGTAACTTATCAAAACAGCTAGTATTAAAAGCTGCCATCCAAACAATAATCCCATCAGGATCCCAACCTGAACATCGCCTGCACCAAGCCATTTTTCTTTGCTTATCCATACTTGTGCTCCAAAAAACAAACCTCCTAAAGCTCCGCCAATTACCATGCTTTGCAATCCTGGTTCAGGTAGAAATAATCCAACCACAAATATTAAAAGAATTGTTGGGAGTGTAAAAATTTCAGGGATTTCTAAATGTTTTGTGTCATAAAAAAGAATTCCAATCAGAATCCATCCTACAAAAACAAAGTATATAAATTTTAAAAGTAGAATAAAATCAAAAAATATTATTGCATCAAAATTGAAAGTAAAAAATGGATAAACGAGATAAAAAGAAACAAATAAAAGTCCACATACTAATTCTAATAAAAGATAACTGATGTGGATGGGTTTTTTGCAATGAGCACACTTGCCTAAATGCATTAAATAGCTAACTACAGGTATTAAGTCTGACCATTTTAAATGTTTATGACAGTATAGGCATTCTGATTTTCCAAAGAAAATCCCTTTTTTTTCTTTATGAAGTCGATAAATAACTACGCTTAAAAAACTTCCGAATGCTGCCCCGATAATGAAGAGTACAATAATTGGAAGTATCATATTTTAGTTTAAAATATTAGCAAGTAATTCATTATATCTTTCTGCTGCAAGTTTACCAACAGCTGATCCATCACCTAACTCATATGCTTTTTTGTACATCTCTCTTGCGCGACTATCATCACCCTGGAGTTCATACATTGTTCCTAAATTTAAGTAAGGAGCATCAAAAGCATGATCAAATGTTAAAGCTTTTTGTAAGTTTTTTTTTCCGTTAATAAAGTCATTGTTTGAAATTTGTGCCCATCCTAATAAATTAAAAGCCATAGGGTTATCAGGATGATTAATGCTCGCGATTTCAGCTAACTCAACCGCTTTTGCGGGATTACTAACTTTATCAATATAAACCCAAATCGGCCGCACAAAATAATCCAAATCGCTCGCATTCATGCTAATAACTTCTTCATATTTTTCACTCGCTTTTTCATAATCCTCTACTTGAAAATATAGTTCTGCCAATTTTTGTTCTACATGAATTTTAGGTTCATAATTTAATTTCAAAGCAAGTTCCAATGACTTAATTGCATCTTCCAGTTGATTATTTCCTGCGTAAGCCAAACCTAAGTAAAATAAAGTCTCTGGTTTATCAGGATCCTGCCTTGCTGCTTCTTCTAACGCATCAACTGCATCCTGATAGCTATTTAACTGAAGATAACTGTAACCCAAAACAATCCAGGCATCACGATAAGTTCGATCCTCCTTTAAAACCTGCCACAAAAGCTCTTTTGCCATTTGCGGTTGTTCGTTTTGCACCATTGCACGCGCAACCAAAACTTTTAAATGTTCATGAAGTCCGGCTTGATATGCATCAAATTCATTCATTGCATTAATCATTCTCTGTGTTTTTGCTTTAATATCCAGTGATGGATTTTTTTCAGGATCAATAGCGCCATTTAATAAACCACGAGCTCTTTCATACTCTCCAAAATATAAAGCAATCATACCCTGATAATAAAGAACATCCGGGTAATCAATTGTGATACTGTCTAGTATGGTTTTTGCTTCAGTGAATTGCTCTAAGCCAATATTTGCACGTCCTAAAATTACTTTTGCGTCAGTATTTGTTTCGTTTTTTTGTAGGATTTTAGTAGCAAGATTTTTTGCCCCTTCATAATTTCCTTCCAAAATTTGAAGTTCACCGATTTCAACTAAAGGTTCGATTCTGTCTGGCTCTTCTTCACTTGCATTAGTATATGAATCGATTGCAAGAGCGTAAAATCCACTTGTTTTAAATGTATCTCCTTTTTGCATATATTCTTCATAGGATTTTCGACGTTCTACTTTATCCGGAGTATCTGGGACTTCAACTAAAATAGTTTCTTCAGGTCGGTCTTTTAGAAAATTAATATCTATTACATCAAAAACATATAGTGATAAAACTACTAATGTAATTAATAATATGATATTTAGGACGGTAAGTATTCTTCTCATGCGGGAACAGTGTAAAGTGATTGATTGTTTAAGCAGTGCCCGTGAGTAACTGCTATTGCAAGCGCATCAGCAGCATCATCGGGTTTTGGAATATCTTCTAAATTTAAAAGTATTTGCATCATTTTTTGAATTTGAGGTTTCTTTGCTTTTCCATCTGAACAAATTGCCTGTTTAATTTGCATTGGATTATAAGAGGCAACTGGAATCTGTTCTTCTGTTATTTTTTGCATAATTACGCCTCGTGCCTGAGCAACGCTAATTGCAGTTTTAACATTTTTTGAGAAAAATATCTCTTCAACTGCTGCATAGTCAGGTTTAAATTTGCTAATTATAATTGAAAGATCAAAAGCTATTTCATTGAGTCTTGCGGGAAGTTCTAAATCTTTTGAAGTAGTTATGCAACCGTATGTAATCATTTTAAAACCATTAGGTCCTTCTTCTACTACGCCATATCCAGTTGTTGCAGTACCAGGATCGATACCTAAAATACGCATAAAATAAAAAGTGTTACATACCTTCCTATTTTACTTTTATAAAGTCGTTGATACAATATGATTTTGCTTATTTCCAGTGTATAAAATAGCAACTTTCTTACCTTTTTCTCTCGGAAGCAGCTTTTTTATATCTTTAAGGTAATTTTTCTTTGTAACTTTTCCAACCACAATATCATTTATTCCCCATAATAGAGCCAATTGATTTGCAGTCTTTTTTGAATTGGTAATTACGATAGTTGGAACGTAACATCTGTGTTTTGAAACATAACGAGCTTGTTTGTCATCATCAGTAACAACAATTATTCGATCAGCCTTGGTTTTTTCAGCGATTTTACAAATTTCAAGACCCAAAGCATCCAATAAAACTTCTTTATTATGAATCTGCCTCACTGGCAGCAAGTGATCATATTTTTTTAATTCAGCTTCAACCAGAGTCGCAACTTTTGCAAACATCTGCACAGCTTTAATAGGATATTTGCCAACAGCAGTTTCATTTGAAAGCATAATTCCATCTGAATGATCATAAATTGAATTCGCAATATCACTAACTTCAGCTCTGGAAGGCGTAGGATTATTAACCATTGAAGCAAGCATTTGAGTGGCTGTAATAACAGGCTTTCCAGCTAGATTACAAAGCCGAATTATTTCTTTTTGAACAATCGGAACCCTCTCAGGACCAATCTCCATCGCTAAATCACCACGCGCAACCATCAAAGCATCTGAAGCCTCAATTATCTCTTTTAAATTCTCAACAGCCTCACTTCTTTCAATTTTTGCAATAATTTTCACGTTTTGACCTTCTAATAGTTTTCGTAAATTGTGAATATCCTTTGCTTCTGTTACAAAACTCAAAGCGACATAATCAATATTTTGAGTTAATCCAAATTTGAGATCCTTTTTATCTTTCGCAGTGATAGGGGATATTGAGATAGTCGCGTTAGGAACGTTAATCCCTTTATTTGCACGAATCACACCTGAATTCAAAACTTTACAATGAATATCTTTTTTAGCCTTTCGCACTACTTTAAGCTCAATCAATCCATCATCAATAAGTAAGAGAGAACCTTTTTTAACGTCTTTATAAAGGCCTTTATATTGAACCGGTATTTTATTATCGGATTTAGGCCCACAAGTTAAAATAATCTCTTTGCCCTTTGTGACTTTTGTATCATCAATTTTTCCAACTCGAATTTTAGGACCCTGAAGATCCTGCATAATAGCCAGAGGAACGCCAACTTTCTTAGCTGCAGCTCTAATTCTTTTAATTAAAAGCGCATGATTATCATAAGATCCATGCGAAAAGTTAAGTCTAGCAACATCCATTCCAGCTTTCATCAGCTTTTGCAATATTTCCGGCGATTCTGATGCCGGACCAAGCGTACAAACAAATTTTGTATTATGAGCTCTCATAAAACGAGTTTAATTTCCCTCTATTATACCAGAAAGAGGGGATTTATGCTATTCACTTCTTAGTGCATCAACGGGGTCAAGTCTACTTGCTTTTAATGCAGGATAAAAACCAAAGAATATTCCAACAATAACAGAGAAAGAGAATGCAATTACAACCCCTAATACTGAGGCAACGACGGTCATATTTGCAAATTTTTCTACTAAAGGTAAAATCGCTTGTCCGACGCCAATTCCTATGACGCCACCAATAATTGAAAGTATAATTGATTCAAGTAAAAATTGCATAAGTATATCACTTTGTTTTCCTCCAATTGCTTTTGCGACTCCAATTTCTTTTGTTCTCTCTGCAACAGTAACAAACATTACGTTCATTATTCCAACACCTGATACTAGCAATACAATTGCAGCGACTGAGGTTAGCAATATTGTCATGGTTGAAGCAGTACTTTGAGCTGCTCCGATTATACTACCTGCATTTAATAACCTGAAATCATCATCTTTATCTGCTTTAAGATTATGCGCTTCTCTTAATATTAAACCTAGTTCTTCAAAAGCAAGATCTATCACGTCAAGATTATCTGCTAACACTGTAAGCATAATTCGAGTACCAGTACCTAGAATGCTTTTTTCTGCTGTTGAATAAGGGATGTAAATTGAATCATCATATGAAAGGAATTGGCCCATTGTTGTTCCTGTTTCTTCTAAAGTACCAATTACTTCAAGAGTTTTAGCTCCAACATTAATTGTTTCCCCGATTGCAGATTCCGGATCTCCATCAAATAATTCTTCTACAATTGTACTTCCAAGTACTGCAACTCTTGCTCTATTATCGTTATCTTCTTCAGTATAAAGTTCGCCAATAACTAAATTTAGATTTGAAATTTCAAATTGATTTGGCAAGGCTCCAAATATTGTAAATTGATTTGATGCTCTACCGTAAGAAACTTGCATATCTCCGCTAACAGCAGCAGTTGCAGTGTCGATATATTGTTCATTTGACATAATAGTATTAACATCTTCAGCACTGATTTTAGAAGCTGTTGTGACACTTTGTCCTCTGCTTTCTAATACAATAATTGATGTAACACTTAAATTTTTATATTGGTCTGCAACATCTTGCTGAGCACCTGCACCGATACCCACTACTGCAATAACTGTTGAAACTCCGATTATAATTCCAAGCATTGATAGCAAAGTCCTAATTTTGTTGGCCAATAGAGCTTCAATGGCCATTCTTAACATTTCAAAACTCATAATTTGGGTAGTTTATAGTCCTGATCAATTATTTGACCATCTCTTAAAAATATAATTCTGTCTCCATATGTGGCGATAGCTGGTTCATGTGTAACCATAATTATTGTTTTTCCTTTCTCATTTAAATCTTTAAAAATTTTCATTACTTCTTTACCAGATTTTGTATCTAATGCTCCAGTTGGCTCATCAGCTAAAATTATTTCAGGATCGTTTACTAATGATCGTGCAATTGCAACACGTTGTTGTTGGCCACCTGATAGTTCAGTAGGCTTATGATGAATCCTGTCTTCAAGTCCTAGACTTTTTAGAATTTTAGCTGCATTTTCTTCACGTTCATGTTTTGGCGAACCTGCATATAACGCAGGAAGTGCAACATTTTTTAATGCTGTTGATTTTGAAAGTAAATTGAATTGTTGAAAAACAAATCCAATTAATTTATTTCTAATAAAAGCTAAAGTGTAGTCATCACGTACAGTGCCAATATTTTCACCTTTCATATGATAACTACCACTTGTTAAAGGATGAAGGCATCCAAGTATGTTTAGTAAAGTAGATTTCCCTCCACCACTTTCACCCATTATTACTAAAAATTCACCTTTATTAACAGTAAGATCTAATCCTTTTAAAATAGGGACTTCAATACCGTTAGATAGGAAGTATGATTTATGAATATTTTCTAAATGAATTAAGATATTTTCTGGCATTTTAATTATTTATAAATTTTATCACCAGCATTAAGGCCACTAATTATTTCAACTTTACTACCATCTGTGAAGCCAGTTATAACATTCAGCCATTCATTATTTTCCATTTGAACTGAGGGTTTACCTTCGTAATTTTTGACAGCAGATACAGGGATCACTAGGACATCAGTAGTTTCTGAAATAACAAATTCTACAAAACTTGTCATACCTTCTCTAATTCCAGCGTCTCTAACATCATCTAATAAAATTCTAACTAAATAAGTTACAATGCCACTGTTATCAGTTTTTGAGGTTAAAGAGACATAACTAACTTCACCAGTTAATTTCACTCCTTCAACCGCATCAAATGTTGCATATATTTTTTGATTAACGCTAATTTTATTTATATCCATTTCTTCTACATTAGCTTCAATATAAAAAGTGTCTTTATTTAAAATAGTTACAAATGATTCATTGGTATCTTTGACAATATATTCATCAACTTTACCGTTTAATTGCGCAATTTCGCCATTAATTGGCGCGTAGAGTGTTGCTAATTGGATATCATAATTCAGTTTATCAATTCTATATTGAGATTTATCAACGGCTGCTTTTAATGAAGTTAAATCTGTACTACTTATACCTTCATTTTTTTGATCTAATTGTATTTCTGCATTTTCAAGTTGAAGAAGCGCATCTTCTTCTGATGCATCTGCTTTTGTTTTAGCAGTTTTTAAACTTATTACTGCTTCATCATATTTGTCCTGAATAGTATCTTCGCTATTTTCTAACTTAGCAGAATCAATTGCCTGATTAGCATTAATTAAAGATTCTTTTTGAGAATTTATTGATGATTGCTGACTAGTAATTAAATTAATAAATGATTCTAATTCAGTTTCTGTATAAGTTGATTCAAAACTCTGATAATCAAGAGAGATCCTCATCAAATCAAGCATTTCCTGAGTATTTTCAATAACATTTAAAGCTGAGTCCAAATTTTCCATAATTAAATCCTCACCATCTTCAAATTTTATATCATCATATGTATTTTTGTGTTCATTATACAAATTAATAACAACATTATATTGTAAATCTGTATAAATTACATTTTGAAGATTTCTGACTTTATTATATTTATATGAGTTTTCATAAAGCACTTTTTCAATAGCAGCAATTGAACTATTAACTGCTAATATTGAACTATTTACTTTTGAAATTGAATCCTCTAAAGCCTGATTAACCTTAAGCTGATCTTGCTCGATTTCATCATCAATATTGTCCAGATTTTTTTTTGCTTGTTCATAATCAAGCTCAGCTTTTTCAATATCCAATTCATTTTGTTTAATAATTTGATCTAAATTTGCTTGAGCCTGCTCAACATTCAATAGCGCTAGCTCAAGCTCGTTCTCAGTTACATCATTTTCTTTTGCTTCTAAATTAGCTTTTGCAATCTCTAAATCAGCATAGGCAGAAGCAAGATCAATTCCCATGTAAGTGGTATCAACTTTAGCTAGCTTCGCACCTTTTACTACAAAGTCGCCTTCATTTACGTATATTGCATCTATTGTGGTCCCAGAAGTGCTAAAAGATAGGTCAACGCCATCCTCAGCTACAACTTTACCATCTGTTTCAATAGAAACAGTTATATCATCTTTAGCAACTGTATAAATTTGTCTTTCAACAACTTTATTGTCTGTATCTCCATCTTCAAAGAAAGAAAAAATACCAAGTATCAATAATAATATTATTCCAACTGCTAATAGTAATTTCCATTTTTTAAATATTTTATGCACTAAACCATTTAGACCCTTTGAATTTCTGCTTTGCTCCAGTATTGATTTTTCCATTTTTATAAAATGATTACATGCTTCTAATAACTACAAATTCTGCAATATTTCTGTCAGCAATCTCTTTATTAAGCCAGATCGTAAGCATTCCACCTACTTTAACATCTTCTAAAGAAGCATTATTATCTTGAGGTGTATTATTTTGTTCTTCAGTTTTTATTCTGCCACCGCCTGTTTTTATCATTTGAATCCCAACTGGAATTGTTATTTTTATATCACCTAATGATTCCATTGAATCAAATATTGCAGTAGGATCTCCACTTCCATTACCTGTTCCACCACCCATCCCACCACCACTGCCAATTCCACCAGATGCAACAATAGTGGTTTTTTCTTCTTCGGTTATAGTAGTTGGTGTTTTTTCTTCTATTTCAGATAAATCATATTGAGTTATAGTTATTTCATTTCCAACCATCGTTTTAATAATGCCCACAATATTAGCTTCACTTTCGGGTTTTTGATATTGTTGAATAGAATTTTGTTCAGAATTCTCTGCTGAGTTTCCTGATGTGCATGCTGAAAATCCCATTACAGTAATTAATAAAATTATGCATAATGAAACAAACTTGATTATTAGTTTAAACATTTTGATTAAATTAAAAGTTGCCCTACAAATTAATACAATTGTACCTGTGGTTTTCTTTCAATAAAAGAAACAATGACTTTACAATTGCGTAGATATATTCTCTAACTTTCTAGCTATCTATTAATACATCCAAATCAATTGAAATATCTTCAAATCGTTTTTGAAGTAATTTTTTAGAATCTTCAATTCCTTTTAGCCTATTAAAGCTTGACAAAATTAAGACAAGCTGTTAAAGTATGTCCTTACAAATTAATAAAATAATTATGGAAGTTAAATCAATAAAACCAAATAATAGTAGAGATGGAATTCCAGCTGATATGAGTTTTGAGCCAACTGACAAACTACGAATTGCAATCCTGTCCATTTTTGAAGAACCAGGTAATCACTTTGATGTTATCTGGCCTGGACAGGATAAACTTCTCCATTTATATAGTGAGGATAGAATAATCGAATTTCTTGAAATTTCTAATTCTGAGTTAACTGATTTACTTATGGATGAGGAGATTGAAGAATTAAAAGCTTTAGATAGCGGCTCCGTTAGTTCTATCATTAATCTAATTGGAAGAGCGCTTTGGGAAAGAGCTAAAGTTGATTGTAAAGAATAATAATTATTGATCCCCAAGCACATCCAAATCAATCGAAATATCTTCAAATCGTTTCTGGAGTAATTTTTTAGAATCTTCAATCCCTTTGCTGTAGATGAATAGAGCAGTGCTTTCTAAAAAGAAATCCAAAACTTCTTCAGCAGCAATCATGCCAATTTCTTCATCTCGTTTCTCTTTGAAAAAGTGAATGATTTCTTCACTAACTCTTTTTTTCTCAGGTTTTGAAAGGAGATCCCATTTTCGTTTGATTTCTTTCATATTATTTAACTGTTACAGACTTCGCTAAATTCCTAGGCATATCCGGGTTGTTTTCACGTAATAAGGCGAGTTGATATGCAAGTAGTTGTACTGGAATGATGTTGATGATAGGAGACGCATTGCCTCCATCCGGTACTTTTATCCAATAATCGAATACTTCGTGGTTGTCTGGGGAAACACCGATTATATAGCCGCCTCGTGATCCGACTTCGATTGCGTTTGATATTATTTCGTGTTTAGTCTCGTCGTTTGAAACTAAGGCGATGCAAGGCACTCCGTCGTGAATTAATGCGATAGGGCCGTGTTTGAGTTCGCCTCCGGCAAATCCTTCAGCGTGAATGTATGAAACTTCCTGTAATTTGATTGCAGCTTCTAAAGCCATTGGGTAGTTCATTCCTTTTCCTATTACATACATGCTTTCGTGGTCTTTAATTTGCTTAGCGAGTTTTAAAATATGTTCTTCATACCTCGGATTTAACATGTCATTGATTTTACTTGCTGTATCAACGAGCAAAATTTTTCCTTCGTCTAATTTGTCAGCGCAGGCGTATGCGAGCAAGGTGAGAATTGCCATTTGAGCGGTTGTTGCTTTTGTTGATGCTACAGCCTTTTCTGGCCCTGCTTTGATGTAAATTGAATAATCTGAGATTCGATCCATTGAAGATCCTTCAACATTTATAATTGAAAGGACTTTTGCACCTTTTTTCTTTGCAATTTCAAGAGCTTCCATTGTGTCAGCGGTTTCACCTGATTGAGAAATAGCAATAACCAGGCTTTTATCAGTAATAAAGTTTTGCATTGATGGAAATTCTGATCCAAAAGTTGTGTTTACATGTCGTTCTGCAACTTTTGAGAATAAATATGAGCCAGCGAGTGCAACTTTTCCTGCAGTTCCACATCCAATTATATAAGTTCCATAAGCACTTTTAATTTCTTCTGCAATTTTCATAATCATTTCATCATCCTGATTAATTGCACGTGCAATTGTATCTTTTTGTTCAGAAATTTCTTTAATCATAAAATGAGGGAAGTCGCCTTTCTCTGCGCTTTCAACATCCCAATCAATCTCAACAACACGTTTATCTATTTTATCTCCGCTTTTAATATCAAAAAATTCAACTTTATCATTAATAACAACCATTTGATCATCATCTAAATACATTACATTACGAGTGTATTCTAAAAATGCAGGAATATCCGAAGCAACAAAGAATTCGTCTTCGCCTTTTCCAACAATTAACGGAGATCCGCGACGTGCTGCGATTAATTTATCTTCATCAGCGCACATAACTAAAATTGCATAACGACCTTCAAGTCGTTCAATTGCTTTTTTAACTGACTCAACAATGTCATTATCTTTTTTATATTCCTGAATTAGTTGAGCAATAACCTCTGTATCAGTTTCTGATTCAAACTTGTAACCTTTTTCTTTAAGTTCATTCCTTAATTCAATATAATTTTCGATAATTCCATTATGAACAATAGCAATCGACTTATCTGTAGAATAATGCGGATGTGCATTTTCAACAGTAACTCCACCATGAGTCGCCCAACGCGAATGTCCCATTGCTAAACTGCACTCACGTTTAAGATCGCATTCAGGAGGTGGGTTATCAAAATCAAAATCGCTGATTTTTCCTATCTCTTTATAAATAGAAACTTCGCCATCGCATTTTGAAGCAACGCCCCATGAATCATAACCTCGATATTCGAGCTTCTTTAAGCCTTTAATGACAAGTTCGCTTGCATTAGTTTTTGGCCCTTTATAGGCAAATATTCCGCACATAGTTTTTTTAGAATTAAGCTTTATAAATATCCATTGAATGTGGATTGTGGAAGATATGTGTTTCAACAATCTTTGATGCTTCATCTGCATCGCAGGTTAGCGACCATCTTTTTCCTGCATGGATTCGCTGCACACCTTTTATTTCAAAATGGTTTTGAATTGTTTGTAATCGGCTTTCACCAACTGTATCTTCTTTATTAAATGTTAGATAGCTTTCACCTCCAACTTCTTTTTCGTCGATTTCACTTAATCCTTCTGCAGGATCAAACTCGTAATATTTATCACCAATTTTGATTAATGGTGATTCTTTTGCCATATTCACTATTTCACCGGATTTCAATAAAGCATCGGCAGTTTCAACTTTATCAATATCACCTGATGTTTTAATTCCGTAATATAAAAGTTTTTTAAGTTTAGCTTCACCAAATCCTAAATTGTGAATCGCTGATTCAAGAGTTCTTTCTTCGTTATCAGTGATTACAGTATCAACAAATACTTCAATGTCAGGTTTGTTATAATTTCCAACTTCACCAACTTCAAAAGCTGGTTTATTCATCACTAAATCAGTTGGTCGCGCAATTTCGAAACTTTTTCCAATATATTCACGAATTGATTCAAAAATCGGATCGCCAACCTCAGTTCTTTCAGGATGTGGCATCAAACTCATTACATTTCCTTCAGGATTACAAACTCCAGCCAAATTTAGCAAAGCTCCGTTTGGATTAGTAGGGAAGTCTTCCTTAATTTCACCGTTTTCATCACAATATCTAAATACGGTTTGTTCATTTTTCAAGAGTAACTCTTTCATTTCAGGATCAATCGAAGTAAATCGGCCTTCTCCATGAGCAACCGGGATTCTTAATAATTGATCCTGTTCATAATAGTTAAATGCTGATCGGCCTTTTGGTACAGCGTTTTTTATGTAAATCCAGTCATTATAAAATCCAGTTCCTAAAATATTCCCGTCTTTATCAACTCGTTTATTCCATGCTAATGCCATTTCAACATGTTTTTTATCTAAGCCAGGAATTAGCCCAGCTTCAACAACTACCTGTGCTCCGTTACAAACACCTAAAACAGGTTTTCCTTTATTTGCTTCTTCCCGAACTTTATCAAGTAATGCGTTTTTAGATGCGATAATTCCGCTGCGTCCTCGATCTTCATAACTAAATCCACCTGGAATAAAAAATCCATCAAAACTCGCATAATCAACTTCTGTGTCATTCCATCTTATTAGTTTAGGTTCCATCCCGCTTCGCTTAATCGCCCTTAAAGCTTCAAGTTCGCAATTGGTTCCAGGAAACAATATTACAGCTATTTTTGGCATATTATATTTTGATTATTATGTCTTTTAATTGCTTAGGAGCATTTGTGATATTTTTCGCTCCTGTACGGGATATTATTAGCATATCTTCGATGCGAACACCAAAGTTTTTGGGTAGATATATACCCGGTTCTATTGTGGTGATCATATTCTCTTTTAGTTTGTATGGTTTCTCGATTCCAAGGTTTGGTAATTCATGGATATTTAGTCCGGACCCATGCCCTAAAGCATGCTGGAAATATTCTTCCATATTTTTTTCTTTGATTGGTTTCATTGCGGCTTTTACAACATTTGCAACCGTAGCATTATGTTTAAGTGCATCAATTGCAGCTTGCTGTGAGGCCAGAACGGTTTCATAAACCTTAGCCTGTCGCGTTGTGGGTTTTGAAGTAAAAAATGTTCGTGTCATATCTGAACAATAGTGTTTATATTTCACACCCATATCAATTAAAATTGTGTGTCCTTTTTTAAGTTTTCGATTTGTATTTTGATGATGGGGGATTGCCGAATTAGATCCAAAAGCAACAATAGGATCAAACGAAGAATCTTCAGCTCCTAATTCGCGTTGAGCTTTAATTATAAACCATTCAACTTCAGTTTCGGTTCTGCCAACTTTTAAGTAATTTAAGACTTCATCAAGCACTTGTTCGTTTATTCTCTGCGATTTCCTCATACGTGCGATTTCATACCCCTGTTTGATTTCCCTGATTTGTTCAACAATATTCCCGGCCTTTTTAAATCGAACTCCTTTTGAGATTTTTTTAAGCCCAGCATATTGATTTACTGTTAAATAGTTTTCTTCGAATCCTAAATCTTTTACACGGAATTTTTTAAGGATTTTTGGCCAGTCTTGTTTCCATTTTTTATCTATTTGCATAACTTCAAAATCGGGTGGTACGATTTTTTTAGCGTATTCGAGGTAGCGGAAGTCCGTGAAAAAATATGCTTTTCGTTTTGTGATTAAAATCATACCGCGCGAACCTGTGAATCCTGTTAAATAATAAACATTAAGAGGATCACTTATGAACAACGCATTGAAGTTTTTAAAGTGTTTTCTGATTTGTTTAAGCATTTTGGAGGAAGTATTTAATTATATCTTCAGGCTCTTTTATTTCTTGCGGTAAGTTTTTGAGTTTTTGTATGATTTGATGCTTTCTGTAGCCAAGATTTATTAAAGCTCCAATTGCATCTTCGTTTAAATTTGAAGGAGTTTTATAGTTTTCCGGCTCACTTGTTGCACTGATTTTTTCTTTAAGATCAATTACAATACGTTCTGCTGTTTTTTTGCCGATTCCTTTTGTTTGAACAAGAAGATCAACATCTCCTTTTGAAATTGCGAATCTAATTGAAGATAGGGGATTGTTTAGAATTTCAAGTCCTGATTTAGGACCAACTCCTGAAACTGAGATTAATAACTTGAATGTTTCGAGTTCTTCAAATGTCGCGAATCCATATAAACTAATATCATCTTCACGAACTGCTGTGTGAATGTATAGTTCAACGGAATCATTGGCTTCGTGCTCGCTTAGATAATTGTGGGTTGCTGAAACCAGATATCCAATTTCTCCAGCATTTAAAATAATTGCTGAAGGCAGCTTTTTTTGAATTGTTCCTGTGAGGTATGCGATCATAAGACAATTATAGCATTTGAAAGATGAAAATTGAATGCGATTTAGTTATTGTTATTACTCTGGCTTGACGTTTGTTTTTGAGCGCGTTGAAATATGCAGATTCTGGCATG
The DNA here is from genome assembly GCA_030595015.1 of Candidatus Peregrinibacteria bacterium. GTDB lineage: Bacteria > Patescibacteriota > Gracilibacteria > UBA1369 > PNNO01 > JAUVDZ01. The sequence goes on from JAUVDZ010000001.1 coordinate 23,263, forward strand.
TGTCAGCCAATAGTCAATGGTTTTTTGTTGCGAATTTTGGTATAATTCAAGCATAAATAGTAACCATTTTTTTATGAGCAATTTTAAGAAAATGGGTGATCGGGAGCTTTATGACTATTGTCGCGAAGCAGGTACTAATGCCCACAAATACAAGAGGATGCTGTGCGCAGCTATCCCAGAAGTCTTTAAAAGACGTTTGTATCGCAAATATGGATTCGGATCAATCCATGAATTTGGTGCAAAGGTTGGAGGATTGAGTCATAACTCTGTTAATGAAGCAATTCGAGTAAACGAAAAATTAAAAGACAAACCAAAACTAAAAGAATTAATAAAAGATGTTGGACTAAGTAAATTGGCTCGGGTTGCCAATATTGCAACAAAAGAAACTGATGAGAAATGGGCAAAAGATGTAATCCAATTATCAAAGGCTGCTCTTGAAACAAAAATTCAGGATGAAAGAAGATCCCTGCCCGGGCAGGGATTTAAGCTTGAAAACCATTTAATTTTCGACAATATGTCAAGTCGCGAGGCTTTCAAAGTTGACCTTGACCCCAAAACAATCCAGGATCTCAAAATCCTGAAAGCCAACATGAAAAAAGGCACAACATGGAATGATGTATTCAAAATTTTACTAAAAGGCAAACTTCCAAAGAAACAAAGAGCGCGTGAGCTAAAAGTACAAGCCAAAAAAATCTGCGAAATTTCAGGATGTAACAAACCAGCAGTTGAAATCCATCACAAAAATCCATGGGCAAAAAGCAAATCTCACGAAAACCTAATGTCGGTTTGCCAGCCACATCATGAACTAGCACATCAATCTGATTCGATGATCGATCAAAAATTTAGGCAATATAAGTTGAGATTTTCGTAAATCACGACCGCGATCGTGCAAAAAGTGCGCACATACAACATGCAAGATTTTGACATACTTGAATCGTTGTATATAATTAGATTTATATGGAACAACGAATTCATCGATCAATCAGGCGTCGTGCTAAGACTGTTAATCCAACCAGGATTGCTGATACTGCTGAAAGTTATTTGGAAGGATGTAAGCTTTATAAACGTGATATTGAAGGGATAAGAGGACAAAACCTTGCAACACCTTTAAGTATTAAAAATGCAGTTAAAAGAATAGATAAATTAGAAAGAGAAATAATTATGTATGAAGGCAGAATTGAACGGCTTGAAGAACGCCGCGCAATTGAGGCAGCGAAACTCGAGCAGGAATTGAAATATAATAATTCAGTTTTAAAGCAGTATTTTTCTAATAGTGAAATGAAAGGATTCTGGCATTAAATCTTTTTTAAGTTTTTCCACCAATCCGTAAAATGTGTTTTTTCGAGTTCTTTAATCAACTTCTTGGCACTCGCTGTTTTTAAATGATCCTTTACATTATCAATCCAACCCTGAGTAGGGTGGCCAATGTCTAAATATTCTTTAGCCTGGATAGCTGTTTCTAAAAGGTCTGCATCGTGTGCAACCAATGCTAATTTTGAACTTCCCTTGTGCTTATCGATCCACATTTCTTCAATATCTTTTGCCATGGCCAAAGGCAATCCTTCAACTTGTTCTTTTAAAACATTTTCTTCAACCTCTTCTCTATCAATATATCTTTGGGCAATTTTATTGTGATCTCCAATCCGTGCTTCAGGGGCATCGTGAAATAAAAGCATACAAGCGGCTTTTTCAGCATCAACTCCTTCTAGTTTTCCTAAAACATATGCAATTACTGCAGCTCTATAAGAATGTTCTGCAACTGTATCCGGAATTTTAACTCCAGCAGCCATCACGCCATTGTGATGATATTTTTTTAGCATTCCAAGTTCAAAAAAGTAGTTAATTATTTTTTTCATAAATATCTTTTTAAGAATCGCTTTTTAAATGAATCAAATGTTCCTTTTTTAATGTGATCTCGTGATTTTTCCATCAAGTCTGTTAAAAAATGAAGATTATGGATCGTAAGAAGTCTTTGTCCGAACATTTCTTTTTCCATAATTAAATGGCGAACATAACTAGCAGTGTAATTTTTACATGAATAACATTTACATTTTTCCATCAAAGGAGTGTCTTCAAATTTAAATTCAGCATTTTTGATTGTATTACGCCCATTGCAAGTCCAGAAAGATCCATGACGGGCATTTCTAGTGGCCATTACGCAGTCAAACATATCAATTCCGTGTGCAATTGCCTCTAATAAATCTTCAGGCGTTCCTACGCCCATTAAATATCTTGGTTTTTGTATTGGAAGATACGGATTGATCGAATCAAGAATATTGTACATCTCATCTTTTGTTTCTCCGACAGCAAGACCGCCAATTGCAATTCCCGGTAAATCTAAATCAACCATAAATTTTGTTGATTCAATCCTTAGGTCTTTGTGAATTCCACCCTGAATAATAGGAAATAAAGCTTGTTGGTCCTTGCGATCTTTTTGTAGTTTTTCCCATTCTGTTTTGCAAAGTTTTGCCCAATTATGCGTGCGTTCCATTGCTTCTTTTGTGTATTGTCTTGCAGCATAAGCAGGGGAGCATTCATCAAATGCCATAATAATATCTGCGCCAAGTTCTTCCTGAATTCGCATAGCACTTTCTGGTGAGAAAAAGTGAGTTGATCCATCAATATGAGATTTAAATTCAACACCGTTTTCTTTAATTTTAACCAGAGGTTTGTTTTTCACTTTATGAGCTAATGAAAAAACCTGAAATCCTCCCGAATCAGTTAAAATTGGCTTATCCCAATTCATCCATTTGTGGAGTCCGCCCATTCGTTTTACAATATCGCTGCCTGGTCTTAAATATAAATGATATGTATTTGCTAAAATAACTTGAGCTCCAAGATCATTTAATTCTTCGGGGCTCAATGTTTTAACTGTAGCTTTTGTACCAACTGGCATAAAAACCGGAGTTTTGATTTTCCCATGGGGAGTATTCAAAACACCGCACCGCGCATTGGTTTCTTTATCTTCTGCTTTTATTTCGAATTTAAAGTCATTCATGACTGCCTTAGTAAATGATCAACCAAAGTAATTGCAATCATGCTTTCTGCAACAGGAATAACACGAGGGACAATACATGTATCATGTCTTCCTTTTATTTTAATTGTAGTTTCTTTCCCTTTGATTGTAACTGTTTTTTGTAGTTTGCTTATACTTGCCGGAGGCTTAATCGCAAATCGAATAATAATATCTTCTCCTGTTGAGATTCCACCCAGAATTCCACCAGAATTGTTGGTTTTAGTTCTGATGTGTTTATTTTTCATTTCAAATTCATCATTGTTCTCAGAACCAAGCATTCCTGCAACTCTAAATCCTGCACCAATTTCAAAACCTTTAATTGCACCAATCGACATAATAGCTTTCGCAAGATCAGCATCAAGTTTATCGAAGGCAGGCTCTCCTAGCCCTTGTGGAGGATTTTTAACAATTATTTCAACTAATCCACCGCAAGAATCATTAGGTTTTAAATCGCCTGTTTCGACTTTTGAGATTATAATTTTACATTTATGTTTAGCAAGAATTTTCTTAGCAATAGCGCCAGCCATAACCCGGCTAACTGTTTCTCTTCCTGATGATCGTCCTCCACCTCTGTAATCGCGAATCCCGTATTTCAAATAGTAACTGAAGTCTGCATGCCCGGGTCTAAAAACGTTTTTTAAATCAGAATAATCTTTGCTTTTTGCATTTTTATTCCAAACAATCATAGAAATAGGCATTCCAGTAGTTTTACCTTCAAAAACACCAGATAAGATTTCTACTTTATCTGATTCTTTACGTTTTGTGCTCATTTTAGAAGAACTTGGTTTTCTTTTGTCGAGTTCTGTTTGAATGTCTTTTTCGTCTAGTTTAATACCAGAAGGGCAACCATCAATAATAGCGCCTAAAGCCTTTCCATGGGATTCACCCCATGTAGTTACTTTGAAAATAGTGCCGAAAGTATTACCTGGCATAGATTATTTTATAATTATTCTTTATCTTTTGTTTTCCCTTCGCTTCGCTCCTTAGAGCTCGCTTTGCTCGCTCCGGCAGGTGCTTTTTTCTTTGCTACTGGCTTCTTCTTAGCAGGAGCTTTTTTAACAGGAGCCTTTTTAGTTGCCGCACTCCGTCGTACAGGCTCTTCCTCCTCATTCAGTCGCTTTGGCTCCTTCTTCGAAGCAAGATCTCGCACTTTGCTCGCTCTTTTTTCAGCTTTCTTATCTTCTTTTTCCTTAATTTTATTTAATTTATCAAGTGTCATGTATTTTCCTTTTTTTTCAGATTTTTTAGCACTTTCAGATATTTTTTCTTCTTTAACTTCTCCAGATGCGGCTTTTCGTTTAGCGTTAAATTTCTCAACTCTACCTGCGCTATCTACTAATTTTTGTTTACCAGTGTAAAAAGGATGACAAGCAGAACAAATTTCTACTTTATATGACTCTAAAGTAGAACCAGCTGTAACCACATTTCCGCATTCACAAGAGAAAATTGCTGCTTCGTTATATTTTGGATGTATATCTTTTTTCATGATCTTGATTTAATCTTAGTAAGTATTTTTTTTGCCCATGAACTATACTTTAGGTTTATCAGAATTGCAAGCAGAATTATGATAATTACAAGCATGATCGTAATATAAAAATCTACATTAATTACATTGATTTCAAATTCCAAAATTCTAAATTCATCCTTATTATCGTAAACTGTGATTTTGATTGCTTGTTTACCTTGTTCTGTAAACGTAAACTTAAATTTTTTCCCGGTTTTTTTAATCTCATTGTCAAATTCCCAGGTAATGTAATTTAAACTTCCATCAGGATCATAAGAATCATAAGCCGAAACCTCCCATTCACGGTTTAAATAAGCAAATAAAGTATTCCCGCCCAGTTCAATAATCGGACCTTTGTTGTGATCATCAGGATCATCTTCATCCAAAAGTCCATCATCATCGTCATCTTCATCAACATTGTCTCCTAATCCATCATCATCATAATCATATTGTTCTGAAGGATTAGTAGGGAAGTCATCTTCTCCATCAATCACACCATCTTCATCAGAATCTTCAATAAACGGATCAGTGCCGAAGCGTTCTTCATCATCATCACTTAATCCATCATTATCATCATCATTGTCTTCATTATCACCAATCCCATCTTCGTCAGTGTCGTTCCATTCCATTGAATCTAAAGGGAATTTATCATCATCG
>JAUVDZ010000115.1 GCA_030595015.1 Candidatus Peregrinibacteria bacterium
ACTAAAGTTGAAATTGGAATTCAAACTCTTGATGATGAAATTTTAGATAAAAATAAGAGGGGACATACGGTTCAACAAGTTCGCGATGCTATGAAATTGCTGAAAAATGCTGGATTTAAGATAAATGTTCATATGATGCCAAATCTTTATGGAAGTAATTTGCAGAAAGATTTAGAATCTTTTAAAAAGTTATTTGAAGATCCAGATTTTAGGCCTGATTGGCTTAAAATTTATCCATGTGTTGTCACACCATATTCTGAACTTGAGAAACTTTATAAAGCAGGTAAACATATTCCTTATACTGATGATGAAATTATCGACTTACTCATTGAGATGAAAAAATTAATCCCTGAATATGTCAGGGTTGCTCGTTTATATAGAGATATTCCTGCAGAAAGTATTTTGGGGGGTTCAAAAGTTTCTAATATGCGTCAGGTTATACACCAAAAAATGGCTAAACAAGGGGAGAAATGTAAATGTATAAGATGTCGCGAAATTAAAGCTATTGTGCCAAAAAAAGTTGAATTAATTGAAAGAGAATATGAATCGTCAGATGGAAAAGAGTATTTTTTGAGTTTTGAAGATACGATAAATGATAAATTAATAGCATTTATAAGATTAAAAATTCCATCTGAAACATTTATGAAAGATTTGAAAAATGCCTCTGTTGTACGTGAACTTCATACTTATGGGGTTCAAATCCCAATAGATGAACAAGGAATTGAAGGAGTTCAACATAAAGGTTATGGAAAAAAATTATTAAAGAGGGCAGGGGAGATAACGAAATTTCATGGTCTACCAAATATGGCCGTGATAAGTGGTGTTGGAGTTCGTGAATATTACAAGAAGCAGGGATTTAAATTAGGTGAGAGTTATATGGTAAAAAAGTTGACTTAACAAAGATATACCGTGGAATCAACTTTCTAATTCGTTGGAGTAGGCGACCCTATTCCTTCTCTATCTAATTTTGCACAATATATCTTGTGCAAACTAACCAATGTTTCTATTTATTTACAATAAAAAAGGTATATTTTAAATGTTGTTTTTCCTAACTTACTACTATCTTTTAATCAATAGTCCGATTGTCGGCTTGTCTATGCGCCATACTCAAAACTTGCGATTTAACGCGTTTTAACAAAAAAGTTGATTATTGGGTCGACTCATCATTTATTTAAAACATGTTTTTCTCTACTTTTTACAAATTACCTGTTATATTTGATTCTCACATTTTTATTTAAATTTATGCAAAAAATATTACTTATAGATAACTTTGATTCATTTACTTATAATTTGGTTCAACAAATTCAATCTATTCGTAAATGTGATTTGACTGTAATTCGTAATGATGTCAAAAAACTCCCGTCTCAGGACAAGTTTGACAAATTGATGATTTCTCCTGGACCTAAAACTCCTGAATATGCCGGGATTTCGAATTTATTGATTCGCAAATACTATAAAATAAAACCAATTTTAGGTGTTTGTTTAGGAATGCAATGTATGAATGAAGTGCTTGGAGGAAAAACAGTGCACTCTCCCCTCCCCTTTCATGGGAAAATTTCAAAAATTCAACATAATCAAGAAGGTATATTTAAAAATGTACCTCAAAACATTGAAGTTGCACGCTATCATTCGCTTATTATAGACAATATTTCACCTAAACTTAGCATTATCGCCCGAACTTTCAATGACATTCCAATGGCTATTAAACATGTTGATTATCCTGTTTATGGAGTTCAATTTCATCCTGAATCGTTTATGACTCCGGATGGCTCAAAGATTATGAAGAATTTTCTTGACATTTGATTAAAAATCATTATAATCTATTTCTTGATAATATATTTATATGGAAAGTGATTCAAATAGAGTAAAGATTGCTCAAGTTAAATCAGTTTTAAAACGCCAGACGGATTCATTTAAAGTAGAACAGATTTTACATAATTTAAATGATGTTCTAATTATTGATGCCCAAACTGATCCTTTAATACAAAGAGAATTATTGACAATCTTAATTCGAACTTTAAAAACACTTGAATTTTCTGAAGAACAAGCTATAACTAGTATCAGAGCAATTACAAGCAACGAGGCAGTATTATCAATTTTAGATGAAAATCCCGAAACTTCAATCTCTCAGAACTAAGTCTTTAGATCTAAATTTAGATCCAACTAAGTTGTATTCAAATTTCGCAAATCAAAAATATTCAGCTTTACTGACCGGAAAAGGTAAAAAAGATAATTCGAGATATTCATTTATTGGGTTAAATCCTTTTTATATAAGCAAACCTAAGTCTGATCCTTTTAAGGAATTTCAAAAGCTCATCGATCATTTTTCTGTTAAAAAGCATAGATATCCGGCGAATCTATGGGGAGGGATTGGGTATTTTTCGTATGATGCTGGTCATTTTGTTGAAAAACTTCCTAAAACAAATCCTGATCATTTAAGAATGCCTGTTTTTCAGATGGTTTTTTATACAGATATGATTGTTTTTGATCATCATAAAAAGAAGAACTATTTAATTCAGGCTGATATTGGCGGTGGATTTTCTGATTTTAAAATTCCTCAGCACAAGCCTGGAAAATTTAATGCAATAAGCCAAATTAAGTGCGATTCTAAATCAAAATATGTAAAAAAAGTTAAAAAAGTTAAAGATTATATTGTTGAGGGCGATGTTTATGAAGTTAGTCTATCTCACAAATGTACAACTAAATTTAATGGTGATCCGTACACACTTTTTCAAAAGCTGTTTAAATTAAATTCAGCACCTTTTTCTGCATATCTTCCATTTGATGATTTTACAATCATCAGCAATTCTCCTGAACGTTTTATCCTAGCTGAAAAAGATAAATTAGAAACCCGGCCTATAAAAGGCACTCTTCCAAGATCTAAACCAAAATCTCAATTATTAAATTCTAAAAAAGATGATGCCGAACTAAGTATGATTGTAGATTTGATGAGAAATGACTTTGGGAAAGTGTGTAATTATGGCTCAGTCAAAGTTAAAGAACATAAAAGAATCGAAGGATATAAAAACGTGTGGCAAATGCTTTCAATTGTTGAAGGACGGTTAAAGTCAGAGGAAAATTACTCAACACTTATGCGTGCGTGCTTCCCTGGGGGGTCAATAACTGGTTGTCCAAAAATTAGAAGCATGGAAATTATTGATGAAATTGAGGATTATACCCGAAATTTATATACTGGTTCAATTTTTATTGCAAATGATGTGCGAATGGATTCAAATATAGTGATTCGAACGATAATTGCTCACAAAAACACTCTTACTTTTAATGTTGGTGGAGCAATAATTTTTGATTCAGATCCTGAAAGCGAATATCAGGAAACTTTAGATAAAGCCATGAATATACAACTAGCTTTAGAAGTTTAGGCTGGGAATTTCTCTAGTGCTTCATTCAAAACTTCAGAAATGTATTTTATTGAATCTTGAGCCATACTTCCCATATTTACTCTTGCAGCTTCTTGTTCCGTATCTTCATTTTTGGCTTTAACAACATAAATTCCCTTTTCTTTCATCCAAT
>JAUVDZ010000045.1 GCA_030595015.1 Candidatus Peregrinibacteria bacterium
GTCAAAGCGTTTATCAAAAAAGACATTGCCTCCGCCTGTTTTTCCATGGATATTTGAATGGGTTCGGTTGTTCATGATATCGAAGTTAAAGGGTCGGTATTATTCTACCGAACCCTCTTCGATGTGTCTGAACTTATTCACACCCTTTGAATCATCCTGCTCTTACCTCACAATAACCGACATCCCGACTTCACCAAACTCATAAGCAAACACCGCATCATTCGGAAGTAATCGAATACATCCATGACTTCTTCGCGTTCCAATATGGTTTAAAGCCTCTGTCCAGAAGTATCCATTATCAAATGAAAGGCTTGGGAGTGCGTGAATTCCGTATCCACCTGATCTAAACATCATCCATTGCGGCATAATATAATGTGGCCATGCACCACCTACTCTGACATCTTGCTTATTAAGGATTTGGGTTTTTCCATAGGGCGTTGGAGTGCTGTATTTACCAGAACTCACAGGGAATTGACGAATAATAATATCACCAACTTTTAAAAACATTCGTTGTTCTGCGATACTAACTTCAATTGATTTTTCTCCATTTATATCCTCTGGTCCAATTCTTCGGGTTGTATCTACGTATTTAACGTAATCTCTTTTTTCATTTAAATAAGTACCAACATCAAAATTTACAACAAATGGTTTTTCCATCCATTTTTTTCCTTCTAAAACAATATCAAAATATTCTCTATAAAGCGCGTTATCTTCAGGAGCTTTGATATAAAAAGTGAATGAACCTTTTTCTCCTGGTTTAACAATTTCCTGATCCAGCTTGATTCTATGAGGAGCAATCCATCCTGTATCTTTGTCGCTATTTTCAGTATAAAAAACACTTTCTCTATCTTTGTATTTTTCAGTTCCTAAACGAGCAATTGGTCTAAAATCACATCCGCTGTCGTCAGAGTAAAAAGGGATTGTTCCTGTGTTTTGAATATAAACAACTACTTTTTCAATCTCGTTTGGTTTGCTGATTAATTTTTTTCGGGTACCCAGAAATTCAAAGTCATATTTAAGCTCAACTCCATCTTTATAATTATATGAACAAACACTTGGTTGTTCAGGTTTGTAACTTTGCGCTGAAGCCGTGCAAGCGCCAAAAGCAAATGTTCCTATAGTTAAAACAATTCCCAAGCTTAATATTCCAAGACTTAAAGTAATCAGTTTTTTCATTTTATTTTTGTTAGATTTTTAATAATTTATAGAGAATGGTTTTATTCCCTATGATATATTATACAATAAATTGGAAGCATTGGCAACCCCTAGCTATTTTTAATATTTTCTAATTCCTGTTGAAAGCTTTCAATATCTTTAAAACTTCTGTAAACCGAAGCGAATCTTATATATGCAACTTCATCAAGTTTTTTAAGTTCCTCCATTATGCCCTCACCAACGATATCAGAAGGGATTTCTTTCCCGTAACTTCTCCATTTATCTTCCAAGTCCGAAATAATCCCATCAACCTGAGCCTGAGTAACCGGACGTTTTTCGCAAGCTCTCCAGATTCCTTTTTCAACTTTTTCGCGAACATATGGCTCACGCGATTCATTACGCTTAATCACAATCAAATTATTGTGTTCCATACGCTCAAAAGTCGTAAATCTCCATTTACATTCAAGACACTCCCGACGACGTCTGGTTGATTTTCCTTCATGAGTTTCTCGAGAATCAAGCACCCTTGTTGTTTTTGCCTTACATTTGGGACATTTCATCTACTTTTTGTTGAGTAATAATATTATGCTTTAATGCTTCCTTAATAGCAAATTCATCTGTCATACCAACTACAAAATCTTTTACAACAATTACCAAATCTTCACCTTCATCAATTCGTTTTTGCTTGTTTTTTGAGTTCATATCTTGTGGATTTTGAAGATAGTGTTCAAAAATGGGTTTGAGGATTGCGTCTGCCATTTTAAGAGCATTAACAACCTTTGGGCTATTATACAAATTGTCTATTAAGAATTTTCGTGTTTCAGCAAGATCTTCCAGGGTTTCTTTACTTTGTATAATTAATTTTCTTTCAGCGTTTCTTACGTCTTCAACTGTTTGAATCCTATTCTCTTCGATTGTTTTTTCGCTTTCTTCTTTTAGATCTTTTGTAAGGATTTTAATAATCGCACTTACAGAATCCTGAATATACATCACTTCATCCTCATTTTCATTAACCATTTCAGAGGCTCTTTTCCATAATTTTAATTTTTTGACATCTTCAAGTTTAAGAATTCCTGATCGAAGACCATCCACTAAATCATGAGCCGTGTAAGCAATTTCATCAACCAGGTCAACAACCTGAGCTTCTAATAATGGTTTTTTCCCATCATTCTTATATCTTTTTGTTAAAGGATCATGCGGACTTGAGTGTTTTTTAAGTCCTTCTAAAACTTCTTCGCTAAGACCCCATCTTTTACAAATTTCGTAACTTTGATTGTTATGATCAAATCCATCATATCCTTTTTCAATCATAATCTCATCCATAATATCCTCTCCTTTGTGTCCAAAAGGAGGGTGGCCAAGATCATGACCAAGTGCAATAACTTCAGCAAGTTTCGCGTTTAATCCCATTTCATAACAAACAACTTCTGCCAGATATGCAACCTGATCAGTATGAGTGGCTCGTGTTCTGAAATGATCACTTAAGTATGAAGGAAAAACCTGAGACTTCCCACGCATCCTCTGATGCTCTTTCATTTTAAATTTAATCGTCCCTTCGTCACGCATAAAAGCAGTTCGTCCATCACTATGCTTCAGCTTTTTTGCTGACTCAGAATTTTCATCTCTAAATGCATAAGGTTTTAAAACATTCATCTGTGCTGGTGCGATTAGGGTGCTCAATTATGGCATAAACTAGTTTCTAATTGCAAGTGGTTAGTTTAATCTTAGAACCCTGGGAGTTCTAAGAACCCCGGGGGTTCCTGGTACTGATATTGTGCAAAATTCTCACACACGGTAAAATGTGCACATGGATAAACTTTCGCAGCACATTCGCAAATTTCTTGAACATGTTGAAGTTGGTAAAAATCAATCTCTTAAAACTATCGAGAATTATCAACATTATCTTGGTCGTTTTTTGGCTTGGTATGGCGATAAAAAGCCGCACCAAATCACTCTCGATGACATCCACAAGTATCGGCTTTATCTTAATCGATATTCAGATGATCGTGGACGAACTCTTGGAACAAAAACTCAGAATTATCATGTTATCGCTCTTCGTGCTTTTTTAAAATATCTCATCAAAAACGATATTCAAACGCTTTCTCCTGAAAAAATTGATCTTCAAAAAATTCCTGAGAGAATAGTTGAATATTTGGATCGTGATGAACTTGAGCGATTGTTTGCAGTGATTCCACGCGACAATATTAAAGGTCTGCGAAATCGCGCAATTGTTGAAACTTTGTATTCAACCGGGCTTCGTGTTTCAGAACTCGTGAGTTTGAATCGTAAACAGATTGATTTGAAGCGAAAGGAATTTATGATCAGAGGGAAGGGAAAAAAGCCGCGTATTGTTTTTTTAAGTGAGCGCTGTTGTAAGTTTATTGAAGATTATTTGGATGAGCGTCAGGATAATTTCGATCCACTTTTTATTAATCATGGGCGGACTCGAAAAGGGGACGACATCACACTTTCAGAGAAGCGTCGTTTAACAACTGTGACTATTCAAAATATTGTAAGAGGGGCTGCTTTGAAGGCTGGAATCATCAAAAAAGTCACGCCACATGTTTTAAGGCATTCATTTGCCACTGAACTTTTAATAAACGGCGCAGACATTCGTAGCGTTCAAGAAATGCTTGGACATTCATCAATCACGACTACTCAGATTTACACACATGTGACGAATAAGCGATTACGTGAAATTCATGAGAAGTTTCATCGGTAATTTACCTCTTCAACATTTTCAATTGATCTTTGCTAATTGCTTTCGTTATAAACAAAGCGCTTCCATAAACAAAAGCTCCTAAAGGTACCAATACTAATACGTTCCAGTTTTGGATCCATTCAAATGTTGGTTCTCTAAGCAAGTAGACAACTAAGCCCATTAGTCCAACTGATAAAACTATTCGCGCAGCTCTTCCGAGGTGAATTGTAAATGGAAGGAAGCGTTTTACAGTAATAAACACTAAAATAAATACCAAAATTTCACTCGCCACTGTTGCCAGCGCAGCTCCGATAAATCCATATGTAGGAATCACTAATAGATTTGCAATTACATTAAATAAAGCGCAAATTCCGTTTATCCAGACCAGCTGTGCTTGTTTTCCTATAGCGATTAAAGTGAAGTTGAAAATCACATTTAAAGCAATCAAAACAAACGAGAATAAAACAATCTGCAATGCTACATCCGAACCATAAGCGAGCCCATTAAACCCTGAAACAAACTCAGGTTTTGAAATTAAATGAATCAAAGGCACTGACAAAAGAAATCCTCCAACTAAAAATGGCAGAGCTAACATTAATTGAAAATCAAAAACATATTGCAAGATTTGCTTATAAGAATCACGTTTTTCTTTAATATGCCTAGTCAAAGTCGGCAATACAGCATTCATGAAATAGATCGGCAAAATAGACAAAGCTTCTAATAATCGAGCAGCAACTCCATACAAACCAGCTTCTTCTCTTCCTCTTATATTAAACACCAAGATCGCATCAGCTCTAAAATATATATTGCTTAAAAACAATGCCAAACCATAAGGTGCAGCCTGTTTTAATAAGTACTTTATTCGATCTCCATCCCATCTAAATCTCACAGGAGTATATCGACGAATCACAAAAAGTGTAAACACCAGCATTGCTAAATTTCCAAGGACTCCAGCCAAAAACAAGTTGTAAAAACCAGTTGCTGTGTCTAGTGTAAAGAGCACGTATGCAACCAAAACCATATATCCGACTTGGATAATTTTTCCGAAAATCTGAGCCATTGCAGCATATTGCATCTTATATTTTTCCTGCAAAACCGAAGTTAAAGTTCCGTTTATTAAAGCTATAAATGAGGCAGTAGTTGCAATCATAATCGCAAACGGAATCTGCGTACCCTGATGTGAAGGAATCAAAAATCCACCAATCATCACACCAATCAAAACAATCACTCCAACTAAAACTCGAATAGTCAAAATATTACCTAAAATCTTTGATATATTTTTCTCATCTTTCGACATTTCACGAACAGCAATTGTGTATAGTCCAAAATCCGCAATAATCGCAAAAAGCGCTAAGAACTCATAAACATTCGTGTATTCACCATACTTTCCAACGCTTAAATACGAAGTAATAATTTTAATTACAGCAAGACTCAGGAGGCCAACTCCGGCTCGTCCCATAATCTGAAAAGCTGTATTTGATAGTATTTTTCTGGCAGTAGACATAGCCAATCCAAGATACCTTAAAACCCATTAAAAGTTAAATAAAAACTGTGGTACAATGACGTCCTTTAATTAAAAGAATATGAATAGAGTGAGCCGATTTGATAGAGCAATTCAGGAGTTGCAGGAGTTTCAGGAAGTCGCTGATTTTAAAGAAATATTAAGATCTGGGCAAGCAAGTAGATTAACTAAAGAATTACTTAAAGCAATGAATGGATTGAGAATGAGTGAAGGCTATACACAAGAAATGATTAGCGCTTTATATTCACAATTATTTCAGGTTGTCGAAGAAGTTACTGGTAACTTAACAGAATCTGGAAGAAATAAAATTCGTGGAATGTTTTTGAATGCAGGAGGCATTCAGGATGTATTAGATAAATTTCAATTATTTTGTGAAGAGCTGATACAACGACAAATTACAAATTTAGAAATAGAGAGACTTGCTATTAAAGGAGGGATTAGAAAATCTGTTATCGACTTGGATCTCCCTGAATAAATTCTATTGAAAACAATCGGCAAATCTGGTTAAATTAACCCCTTAAAATTTAACTAAAAAATTATGGAATTCAATTTATATCCTTACACGGATAAACTTGTTCAGAATTGTATTAGTCTTCTTACAACAAAAGATGTTTTAGAAGCTGCATATGCTCGAAGCGAAGAAGTTAGAAAAGTTGTTCAGCAGGTTATGGATGGATATAAACCTGAACTTCAGGATGGCGAAAATATTCCTGCAGAAGATAGCCCGGTAGGTGCTTATGCTTTAGGGCAACAAGAAAGCCACAGAGGTTAAATTATTGTAATCGTTCGCGTGCATCAGTATACTAAACACACTATGCACGAACTCAAAGAAAAACTTAAACTCGCAAAAACTGAAATTGCCAAGGCACTTAAAACTGTTGATCCGCAGGAGCTTAAGAGTCGCGTTACCCAGCTTGAAACTCTTATGACAGAGCAGGGTTTTTGGGATGATAATGAAAAGGCTCAAAAAATCTCACAGGAAGTAAGCGAACTTAAAAAAATAATTGAGAATTGGCAGAATATTGAACGCGATTGTGATGAACTTTTAGGTCTTGTTGAGGTTACGTCTCCTGAAGAAAATCCAAAAGAGGCAGAAGAATTGCGCGAGATGGTTGAAAATTTTGATCAGAAATGGAAGGATCTTGTTATCATGAGTTTTTTAAGTGGCGAGTATGATAAAAATAATGTGATTTTGACTATTCACGCAGGAACCGGCGGAAAAGATGCCATGGATTTTGCTGACATGCTTTTAAGAATGTATTTAAGATATGCGGAAAAACGTGGTTTTCAGATTGAAATTCTTGATCGATCAAATGGTGAAGATGTTGGTCTGAAATCAGCAACAATTATGATAAAAGGATATCTCGCATATGGATATTTGAAGTCAGAAAATGGTGTTCATCGACTAGTCAGATTGTCTCCTTTTAATACAAAACACACTCGCGAGACATCATTTGCTTTAGTTGAAATTTTGCCTGAAATTGATACGTCGAAAGCGCTCGATATAGACGAAAAAGACCTCAGAATCGACACTTTTAGAGCAGGCGGCCATGGTGGTCAATCAGTTAATACAACTGATTCAGCAGTAAGAATTACACACATTCCAACAGGCCTTACCACACAATGTCAAAATGAGAGATCTCAGCTTCAGAATAAAGAACATGCAATGAAAATTTTACATGCAAAATTACAGCAATTAATGCAGGAGCAGGCAGCTGAAAATTTAAATGAAATTAAGGGTGGACGTAAAGAAATCAAGTGGGGAAGCCAAATTCGAAGCTATGTTCTTCATCCATATACAATGGTTAAAGATCATCGAACAAAATATGAAACATCTCAGGTGCAAGAAGTACTTGACGGCGACATAGAAGGTTGTATAAGATCATATCTTGAGCAAAACTTTGAAGCTCCTAAAGCTGACTTATCATGACGGTATTAAAGATACAAACCGGCGCAGAGAATCCAATCTTAAGGCAAAAATCGACTCCAATCGATACTATCGACAAATCTATAAAAAAACTTGCAAAAGATATGGTTGAAACAATGAATGCAAGCAATGGTTTGGGCATTGCGGCTGTTCAGGTTGGCGTAAATAAGCGCATGTTTATCACAACAATTAATATGGGAACTGACCATGAAGGTCTTATTACTATGGTGAATCCACACATTGAATTTTTAAATGATGAAAAAGAAACCGGAGAAGAAGGATGCCTGAGTTTGCCTGAACTTTACAAACCAGTAACTCGTCACAAATATGTACGAGTTAAATATGAAGACCTAAAAGGCAATAACCAGATATTAGATCTCGATGGTCTTAATGCCCGCGTTATCCAACACGAAACAGATCATCTCGACGGTATTTTATTTATCGACCGAGTTGACGAATAAATTTCACCGCCCGTAGCACCCAATACCAAAATGGCTTAAATACAAGTTCTTTGGCTTCAGCATATTCGTAAACCTCGCCACCAAATTTCTTTTTAAAAGCAGTCACGCCTTCCCACGGATGATTTTTCGAACCTTCCGGAGCGATTCCAAGAAAGTCGTAATATTTGCAATTCTGAGATTTTGCTTCGCGAATTGCATGCCATTGTAAGAGATATGGCGCCATTACATTTCGATGTTCATTTGAAGAGGCCCCATAATAATAAACTGCTGTGTCTTTATAAAAAGTTGTGATTACTCCGGCAATGATTTTGCCTTCATACTCAGCATAGTAGAGTTTTGCTCCATCCACCGTGTCTATCATTTTTTGGTAAAATTCTTTGTTGTGACCGCTGAATTTATCACGTTCAGTTGTTTGTTTTAGGATTTTGTAGAACTCATCAGCGTCTTTTGATTCGTGAATTTGAACTCCCTTTTTTTTAGCGAGGCGGATATTATATCGACCTTTTGGTTTCATTTGAGCAAGGATTTCATCTTCGGATTTTGCGAGATCGAGAATTAAAGTTGTATCTGGTTGATAGTGTGCGTGAGCTTTTCGTAATTTTTTGTCGAATTTGTGATTTTGATATGGATGTTCAAAGCGCGCAAAAACAGCATTCGTACGTTTTGCCAAATCTTCCAAATCAACAATCTTTCCACGATTAACATAAAGCCAGCATTTCCCCATTGGTAAGGGCATTTTTTGCACGAAAACACCGTCAATTTCGTAAAAGTTTTCACCTTTAGCTGACTTACGGAAGTTTGCCCAATTTTTTGTTTGTTCAAGATATTGCATAGCTGACGCATTATAGCACAAGTAAGCCCTTAAGAAC
>JAUVDZ010000041.1 GCA_030595015.1 Candidatus Peregrinibacteria bacterium
AGACTGAATTTTAACTAATATATTAATTTTTTCATTAATAAATGTCTGCCTCTGTTCACGTTTGTCACGGATGTTAGACAAAGTTGCCAAGTAATCATCCTCCATTGATTTTTTGGCTTCAAAAGTTAACAAATTATATATTTCAGGATTTGTTAACAACAAATTATCAATAAGAATATTTTGTTGAATTATTTCATTTTGAACTTCAAATAGATTACTTTGATTTTTCTTAATCAACTGTTCATACCAGTTAAAGTATTCAGAAATGAGGCTGTTAGTGTCTTTTGAAGTAGAATCGATAGAATCGTAGACTTCATTAATTTTAAGCGTTAAAACGTTAAATTCCTTATTCTTTTTAAAGTATTCCTCTAAAAGAAATTGCTTAACAGAATAAAGCTTATGTGAAGGAATAACATAAATATAATCATTAAAAGTGCTCACAAGCATATTATCCAAAAAGTTTTTAAATGTTTCACTTGAAATTAATTCAGCATCAGAAATATCTTCTTTAAATAATGAAAGTCTAACTTCAGCATCAACTTTTTCATCTTGCAAATACAGATAAGCTGCATCATGCACATTCTCAAAAATACTATTCAGTGCAGTTAAAGCCTTCTTTTGATCAGAAAATGTAAAAGTTTTTCTTAAGTCATCAATAATTTCTTTTGTTTGGAATCTGATCGAATCTGTTGAAAGATTTTTCAACCCTGTATCTCTGATTTTCCGAGTGAATTTTGAGTCGATTGACACGTAATACTTTTCATCCTCAGATATATTAAATACCAACCAATCATCTTCAATAAGTTCATTACTTGATTGCCTTCCATAGTTGAACTCTTTTTTTAACTTCGAATACAAAAGTTGATCAAGCTTGTCAGCAGACTGCACAATTTTTGTGCTCAAAAATGAGGCTTTATTTCCTTCGGCTATCCAAAGTGTATTTACGGCTATACCATCAGCCAAAAGATCAACGACCAAGTCATGCTTATGAGAATAAATATTTGTTCTTAATTCATCTGAATTAATTTCAAACGAAGAAACCCCTGGTTTTATCAATAAGTATTCTGTATTTATTTTAAGATCAAAAAAGTTGTACAGCAAATTCCCCCAAATTTTACCTTTAATAAGCTTGATGTTATTTTCATCTATTATTTCAATTTCAGTGTCTTTATCAAGTCTTAGTAATCCATTATTTTTTAAATTAATTATCACAGGTGTTGTAGCTCCTGTTTTAATCTTTTCTCCTCCTTTAATATCGTAACTATTTTTAATCTCAACTTCTGAACCTGCTATTTCAACGCTTATTGACTGACTCTTTGGAATTTGGATAGAAAATGTATCTTCAAAAGTACTATCTGAAGCTAATGAAATAACACTATCTAAATATAAAGAAAATACAAAAATTCCAAGACTTAAAATAAGTACTAACCCATTCTTAAACAGCTCTACTAATAATGATTTAGGATCTTTTAAAACAAATGTGAAAAGCTTTAATGATTTAGTTTCATCTTTAACAAGCGTCTTTTTAGCTTTTGCTATATTTTTTTGTTGCTTTAAGGCATTTAATTTCATATCAAATGTATTCTTCTTTTTCTTAGAAGCTACTTTAATTTTTGAAGCCACATTAGGTAAATCTGTTTTACCTTTCGCTTCACTTTGCTTCGTAGAGCTCCCATTGGTCGCACTTCGTCGTACGGGCTCTACCTGCTCAATCAGTCGCTGTTGCTCCTTCTTCGCAGCTTGATCTAGCACACCATCACTAGGCATAATAACAAGATCGTCATTTTGCATTGGCGAATCTTCAAAAATCTTTTTGTCTTGTTTTTTGTTTTGTTCTTCCACATTAAAACAGTTATTTTCCTATTATTATACCATTTTTGAGACCTTCTGTAAATTTAAAAGACCTGAATAATCAAATATACTGTCTTTATAACTTTAACAAATTAAAAAATGCGATTTAAACTACGAACCATATTTGTATCGATACTTTGTTCATTATTTTTTGTTCAAACAGCCTCAGCTCAATTTGTAGATGTCGTTAATCAAAGTCTATTTTATGATGCTGTAATGTATTTTGTTTATGAAGAACCAATCTTAACATTAGATAGAGATAGATTTAAACCTTTAGATAAAATCACTAAAGCTGAATACTTTAAACTTTTATTCGAAAGCTCTGGATATGATCCAATTGTGTTAGAAAATGCTGATATTCCATTTCATGATGTTGTTGGAGATGAATGGTTCGCAAATTACGTAGAAAAGGCACTTGAAACAGAAATAGTTGAATTTGATGAATTTGAACCAAATTTTAAACCAGGAGAAACTGTAAACAGATGTGATGCAATCGATTGGGTTATTAAACTTTATGGAATTGATCCTGACGTTGTTGAAAACTTTCCTAATGAGTATTCAGATATAAGCTCATTTGACCCTTGTTCGAATATATCAAAAATTGCTTTTAGTTTAGAGCTTTTGCATGATCATAAAACAAGAGAATTCAATTCAACAAAAGAACTTACACGAGCTGAAGCCATCCATATCTTTTATCAAATAAAAAATAATGATCTTTCAATAACATTACCTGTAGAGACTAAAGTGGGATCTATTGATCCGCAGGCAGCAGATAGTACTTTTTCATTATTCTTCCAGGTTTGGAATAAAATATCTGATGATTATATCGAAGATTATAGCGAAGAAGAGTTGGTCTATGGAGCAATTGCAGGATTAGTAAATAAACTGGATGATCCATATTCAATATTTTTTGAACCAATTGACGCAACTGATTATTTGGATGCTTTAGAAGGTAGTTTTGATGGAATTGGTATTTATATCAACCAAGAAGATGGAAAATTTGTTATTCTTACGCCATTAAAAGGATCTCCTGCAGAAGCAGCAGACATCAAACCAGGTGACATTATTGTAGAAGTTGATGATCAGGTTGTGCAGGGAATTATGATGGATGAACTAATTGAGTTATTACGAGGAGTTTCCGGAACTGAAGTTAAACTTAAAATTCTCAGGGCATCAAATTTTTATATTAAAAAAGTTATAAGATCACATATAGAGGTTCCCTACGTTGAAAGTGAAATGCAAGGCGACATTGGAATTATTTATTACAATCAATTTACAAGCAATTCAAATCAACAGTTAATAATAGAACTTGAAACTTTATCTGCACAAAATCCTAATGGAATTATTATAGATTTAAGAAACAACCCTGGTGGATATATTTACAGTGCACAACAGCTTATTTCAAGATTTATTCCAAAAGGAGAATCGTATATTCAAATCATGCTATCTAATGGAATTACTTACGAAGAAGCATCACTTGGCCCAGGAGATTTCCATAATATTCCAATGATAGTATTATTAAATGAAGGGTCAGCTTCTGCATCTGAAATTGCAGCATTAGCACTTAAAGAACAAAATAACGCTAAAATAGTAGGTGCCACATCATTTGGAAAAGGAAAAATTCAGGAAATTATAACATTTAACGATGGTTCCTCTTTGAAATTAAGCATTGCAAAATGGTCTTCTCCTAATGGAATTTTTATAGGAGGAATAGGAATCGAACCTGATTACAATGTTCAACCAAGTGACACAGATGACACGCAATTAAAAAGAGCGATTGAATTACTAAACTAAGCTTGTGGAGTCGTAGGAGGAGGCTCTTCTTCCTCTCCTTCATCAACAGCTGGCGCTGCCTCTGGAGCTGGTTCAACCTCTGGAGCTGGTGCAACCTCTGGAGCTGGTTCAGACATCGGGCCTAAATCTGCGCCTTCTTCAGTTGGTTTTGCTTCAGTCGCCTCAGAAACCTCAGCTGACGCCTCGCCCTGTTCTTCTTCTCCTTCATAAACTACTTCTTCAGCAGCTGATTTAAGTATTTCTTCTGGATTTGTAGTCACAAGTTTATCTTCACCATAAGAAGCAATAATCTGAATTGCTACATGTTTATTCCCGGCAAAAAACAATCCCTGCCCAATTCCACTATTTAATAACATATATTTCTCTCCTTCTGTTAAGTTAAACACCTTTTGAAGCATCTCCATAGCTGCTGGTGCCTGCTTTAACAATAACTGCATCGAAGAATTAGTTATAATAGGTTTTCCAAATTTATTCTGAACGAAATCCTCAACATCCTGCGTAATTGTAGTAACACCTAAATAATATTTTCTAGCTCTTTTTACAAGTCCATACAAAAATTTTGCCGAATCATCATGTTGCATTAAAGACCATGCCTCATCAATAATCAGCATTCTTTTTCTAAGAGAACTTCTAACTCGATTCCAGATAAAATTCAAAATTATATACATCGCAATAGGCCTTAGTGCATCTTCTAAATCACGAATACTAAACACAACCAAACCAGTTGAAAGATCAATATTTGTAGGTTTATTAAATATTCCGGCATAAGTACCTTGAGTGAATTTTGCAAGTCTGGTAGCCAAATCTTTAGCACCTTCCATTGAGTTTAAAATATCATACAAATCTTCCATTGTTGGAGGCGTCATCGATGAAGGATCATCAACTTCCATAGTAATACCTCGTAATGCGTATGTATCAGTTAGTGCTCTATCAAGAATCCCCTCTTCATCAGGAGTTACTCCACCTAACATAATCTTTAAAAGACCATGAAGAGTAATAATATTTGCACGTAAAAGATCACCAGGCTGTACCACTTCATCTTTTAGCGGAGCTGGCAAATCAAAAGGATTAATACGTTTATCTGAATTTAACGATACACGCAAATATGTTCCTCCAACTACATCACTAATGGCTTCATATTCATTTTCCGGATCAATCACAATTACATCAGTTCCAAACATTAACGAACGCAAAATTTCAAGTTTTACTCCATAAGATTTACCTGCACCTGACTTCGCAAATACAACAGCATTCGCATTCTCAAGCGAAAATCTATCAAATATAATTAAACTGTCATTATGTCTGTTAAGCCCATATAAAATTCCTTTATTTGAAGTTAAATCTGCCGAAGTAAACGGAAACATCGTTGATAAAGGCGAAGTATTCATATTCAAAGTTACTTCCAATTCATCGGTACAAATTGGAATAGTACTATTAAACGCATGTTCCATTTGAAAGTCAGCTCTTTTAGTCAAAACCAATTTACCAGCCAATAAACTAGATAACTGCTTTGCAACACGTTTAAGCTTCTTTTTATCCTCCGCATAAATTGTAATATATAAACCAAGTTGAAAGAACTTCTCTTGTCCTCTTTGAATTTGAGTTCTTAATTCCTCGGCATCCTGTAATGCTGTTTCAATTGCTGGATCACGCACATTTCCCTTTTCTTCAGAAATCCTCATTGATGATTGCATTTGCGCAACTTTTCGTTTTAATACTTTCATGATTTGCTCAGATACAATTGGATAAATAAACTGAGAAATATCCATAGTCACATCAAAATTAATAACCGGAGAAAGCCAGTTAGAATCAAGATATCTCGGATATGCAAAAACATAAAAAGTTTGAGCATACATCCCTTCAACTTTAATACTATCTGTTTCTACACTCATAGAAGCAGGAGCAATCAAGTCTCTTATTGTTGATAAACCCTCTTGATATAATGTTTCAGCTTCTGAAAGTTTCTGTTTTTCATCCGGAGTCATTTTCTTCTCTTTTTTCTTGCCAGAAGCAGACTTCTCTGAATCTTTTGCAGCTTTATCAACTAATTCAGCCTGCTTTTTATCGCTAACTGAAAACATATCTTTAAAATTATCAAAGATTGATTTTTTTTCTTTGGCTTTCTCTTTTTCTATCTTTTTTTCTTCAGCAGCAGGTTCTTCTTCTTTTTTAGGTGTTTTTGTTTCTTCAGTTTTTGGAGCACCTGCATTTTTAACCCATGCAGGAAGCCCCGCTTCGCTTTTTTCATCATTATTTGAACTTTTTTCATCATTATCTGAACTTTTTTCAAGCCATGTTGGAACCTGAGCTTTTTGTTCAGCTTCTTCCGGAGTAGTTTTTTTTATTTGTGTTTGTTTTGTATCTTCTGCCATAAATTTGTTTAAATTTCCTATTATTATAGCACTTTTAGCGATTTTTTACAATACATCCTAACCTGAAAAATACTTCATATATCAAAAAAATTATGTTAAAGTAGGGCGGGCCTAAAAACCTGTTATTTATTATCAATTAATTTTCATATATGGCTAAGGATGAAAACAATGAAAAGGGCAAGCAAGACAAGCCCTCTGAAGAGAATGAAGCAAAAAAATTAGATTTAGATATTGAACAACCCGAAGAAGAACAAATTACTTTTGCTAAAAATGTAAAACCAAGAAATATTACCAAAGAAATGTCAGAATCATATCTTGATTATGCCATGAGTGTAATTGTTTCAAGAGCGCTTCCTGATGTAAGAGATGGACTAAAACCTGTACACAGGAGAATTTTATACGCGATGAACTCAATGGGTTTAAAATTTAATGCAAGTTTTAGAAAATCTGCCGCAGTTGTAGGTGAAGTTTTAGGTAAATATCATCCACATGGAGATACAGCAGTATATGACTCAATGGTTAGGTTGGCACAAGATTTCTCACTTAGATATCCGCTAGTTAGAGGACAGGGTAACTTTGGTTCAATTGATGGAGATAGTGCAGCGGCAATGCGTTATACAGAAGCAAAACTTGAAAAAATTGCTGATGAAGCTCTAGCAGATATCGACAAAGATACAGTCAATTTCAAAGAAAATTATGATGGGAAATTTAAAGAACCTACAGTTTTACCTTCAAGAATCCCTCAACTTTTATTAAATGGAACCACTGGTATTGCCGTTGGTATGGCAACTTCTATTCCACCACATAATTTAGGAGAATTAGTAGATGGAATTATTCATTTAATTGATAATCCTGAGGCTACTATTGAAGATTTGATGGAATTCATTAAAGCTCCTGACCTTCCTACTGCAGGTAAAATTTATGATCCAGAAGCCATTAAAGAAGCGTACAAAACCGGACGTGGAGGGATGACAATGCGTGCAAGAGCAGAAATTGAAGAAAGGAAAAGTGGTAAATACGCAATTATTGTTACAGAAATTCCATACATGGTAAATAAAGCGTCTCTGGTTGAGAAAATTGCTGATTTAGTAAGAGATAAAAAAATTATAGGAATTTCTGATATCAGAGATGAATCAAGTAAAGACGGAATCAGGGTAGTTGTAGAACTAAAAAGAGAATCTTTCCCAAAGAAAATCCTAAATCAACTCTACAAATTTACATTGATGCAAACGAACTTTAATATGAATATGATTGCACTTGTTGATGGAATTCAGCCTAGACTTTTAAATTTAAAACAAGTTCTTGAATTCTTCATCGAGCACAGAAAAGAAGTTGTTGTAAGAAGAACTCAATACAATCTAAATATGGCTCAGGCAAGAGCTCATATCTTAGAAGGTTTAAAAATTGCGATTGATAATATTGATAAAGTAATTACAACAATCAGAAAATCCGCTGATAAAGATGTTGCACGTGCCGCATTAATGAAAAGTTTCAAACTTTCAGAAAAACAAGCAACTGCAATTCTTGAAATGAAACTTCAAACACTTGCCGGACTTGAAAGACAAAGAATCGAAGATGAATATAAAGAAAAAATGCTACTAATTACTGAATTGGAAGCAATCCTTAAATCTCAAAAGAGAATTATGGGTATCATTGTTGATGAATTAGCTGAAATCAAAGAAAAATATGGTGATGAAAGAAGAACTGAAATCGTTCCACACGGACTTGGTAAATTCTCAATCAGAGACACAATCCCTAATGAACCTATGATCGTGATGATGTCGAAAGAAGGCTACATCAAGCGTGTTCCACCTTCAACATTCAGGTCACAACATAGAGGTGGAAAAGGAATTGTCGGAGTTACCACAAAAGAAGAAGATGAAATTGCAATGATCAAACATGCAAAAAATCACGACAATGCTTTATTCTTTACAAATAAAGGCCGTGTATTCCAAATCCCGGTTTATGAAATTCCAAAAACTTCAAGACAAGCAAAAGGTCAGCCTGTAGTTAACTTAATTCAGTTAGGAGAAGAAGAAGTAGTTACTGCCCTTCTTATTGCAAAGGATAATTTCAAAGGAGAATTCCTTGTAATGACAACTAAAAAAGGAACAATTAAGAAAACTAAAGCTGATGCATTTGCAAATGTTAGAAAAAGTGGATTAATAGCTATTAAAATACGAGAAGGTGATTCTCTTGAATGGGTAAGAGAAGCTTCAAAAGGTAACGAGATTATGATTGTTACAAGAAGAGGTAAATGTATTAGATTCGATGAAGATGGAGTAAGGAATATGGGACGTGCATCAATGGGAGTCAGAGGTATTCGTCTTAAAGAAGAGGATTATGTAGTTGAAATGGATGTTGTTAAAAGCGATAAAGCAAGATTATTTGTATTAATGGAAAATGGATTAGGTAAAACTTCTTTAACATCTAATTACAGACTTCAAAATCGTGGTGGAAGCGGAGTTAAAGCAGCTAATCTAACTTTAAAAACAGGTGAGATTGCAGGAGCTGCAGTGCTTGAAGAGAATTTTGACGGAGATGCAATCTTAATTTCAAAAAAAGGTGTAACAATCAGAATGAGTCTTAAAAGCATTCCAACATTAGGACGTGCTACCCAGGGTGTTAAATTAATGAAATTAAAAGGCAAAGATAAAGTTAGTACTCTTTCAGTTATTAAAGAAATCGAACAAGAAGTTGCAGAAGGACAAAAAGAAGCTAAAGAATACCGTGCAAGCGAAGTTGAGGAATTGATTGGTTTAACAAAAGATAAAGTTGCTAATACCAATGGAAAAAAAGGAAAGAAAAAAGA
>JAUVDZ010000119.1 GCA_030595015.1 Candidatus Peregrinibacteria bacterium
GTGAAAACATAATGCGGCAAGGAGTTAGATATTGTACTGAATGTGGCAAAGAAGCTATAACTTTTAGTACAGAGACTTATTTTTGGAGGTATGATGAGTCTGATTTTTGTGAATGTGTATTTGAATGGAAAGTGAAAAATCGAGTTCACAAATCTAAACCATATAAGACAATTGGAGTATTGAAATGTATGGATTGCGGAGCGGTAATGGCTAATTATTGTCCTAACTGCAAACTTAAACACAGACAATGCTGGAAGTCCAGCAGGGGTCAATTATATTGCAGAACTTGTGGGTTTAGAAAAAATTAAAAAAGGGGGTTTGAACAAAAAAACATACCCCAGAATAGCACGTGCGAGGAAAAGTCAAAGGTCGAGGAAAATTGGCGTCCGATTTAATTGACAAACCCACACCATAGTATTACTTTAAAAAGATAATCGTTTCTACGGCATCTCAGGGCGTCAAAATATTTAATGATAACAAGGGGTTATAAAAATACACTATGAAACCATATTTTGCATATTATGGCGGCAAACAACGCATGGCATCTAAGATTATTCCATTAATACCGCTGCACACTGTTTACGTTGAACCATTTGCCGGCGGTGCATCTATTTTGTTTTTAAAACCGTTTCCCAAAAATATAAATAAAGATTATTATCGAGAAGTAATTAATGATACAAATAATTTGGTTTATAATTTTTATAAACAGCTAAGAGAAAACCCTGTTGAACTACAAAGATTAATTAACTGCACTGCATACTGTGAAAAAACATATGTTGAAAGTAGGGCTATTTGCCAATGCAAACAAGAGTCAGATAACTTGCAAAAAGCATGGGCTTTTTTTGTTAATATTAATATGAGTTTTTCACATATTTTAAATACTGGTTGGGGTCGCACTGTCTTCGGTGAAAACCGAACTTATTCATGGTACTCAAAGATAAACAATTTAAACAAATACCTTAATCGTATGCAAAGTGTTAATGTTTCCAATACAGATGCCTTGATTTGCATCCAACAATGGGACAGTCCTCAAACTTTTTTTTTCATCGACCCGCCATATATAGATACAAATCAAGGTCACTACTCAGGATATACGCAAAAAAACCTAAACGAATTAATTGATTTGCTCCAAACCGTTGACGGTAGTTTTATTTTATCTGGATATGAAAATAATCAATATCCTGATAACTGGGAACGATTTGAATTTGAAACTAATTGCAGTGCAAGCGGGCAAGGGAAGGTTGGTAAAAATAGAGATAAATCAAAAAAATCAGTAAACCTTGGAGATAGAAAACGTACTGAAATAGTTTTACGGCACATTACAAAAAAGCCTGTGCGTCCTGAAATCGCAAAGATTTATAAATCCTTTGAGTTCCAATGCTTTGTTGGTGGAAAAGAACAGGTTGGTTTTGGTTTTTAACGTAAGGGGATGGCATGAAACATGAAATAATAGAAGAAGCATTATTCGCAATCATCGCAATCGTAGTTTGTGTGTACGTTTTTCTAATGTTTTCGTGGCTGACGCCGGAAGTACCGGAAGAGTTTGTTTTTGTTAAACCACAACAAAGTGAATTAAAAGCAGACGAGCCGGACTATGCCAATGGTTGGCCTATGGTTGGAGCTACCTTGCAAGAAACAAATAGCAATTAAATCCGCCCAGACAAAGCAACATAAACAAGACCAATCGCTGTAAAAATTAACGACACGGCTCCCCAGATACCAGCTTTTCTAAGTGTTGCTGCATTTTGTTCAATCCCCATTGTGAACATATGATTTTTGGTATGCTCCGCCATTGAGAACCCCTGTTGTTTTTCAAGCTCTTCAAAATAATGCGTGACGCCAAGTGTGACAGCATTTTTAATAATCAGTTCGTCTGTTTTTGAGAGTGCCATTTTAGTAACAATCCTTAATAGTTAGATGCAATTGAGAATATTTATCAAGTTTTTCTATAAACCGTTTAAACGTCTTTCCTGAATTTAAAATTGCTCTATCGCCTTGAAGCTTCCCGAAATATTCACCAAGCAAAATACAGCCCCATGTGTGGTCAACTATATTGCCGCTATGGAAAAGCACTCCACATCGCCCTGGAACATTTGTCGCCTGCCAGGTCTTGCCGTATCGACTGGAATCAAACCTTTTGCAAATATATTGCTGGGCCGGAATACATGAAATATTTTGGGCGTTCAGTCTGTCCGGTAATTCTAAAGTTACACAAAAAACCTTCTTGTTAATTTTCAGTACTCCAAAAACACCATCTTCAGAATCTTCAAGCCTGATTATCTCAAGAATCGGCAGCATTTTTAATCCTCTCAAGTGCCTTCTTAAGCCATTTCAACTTCCCATCTACATTATCAACCTGCTTAATAATCTCACCAATCGTCTTTCCCTTGCAATCAACCTCTTTACAACTCTCCAAAGACCAGGCAATCGTTTCATACACCTGCGCTGCGTTCCAGGCTGCATCGCAGATTTGTTTATTTACTTGTATTGTTGTCATTTCAACCCCTGCAACTCAGCCTCAATCTCTTTAAGCCTAACAGTAGCCAATCTGTTAGACTCAGAATTTTCAAGGTCAAGAAACTCCTTCATATGAAAAACGAGTTCACTTGTTTTAGTATTTAATCTGACTACCTTAATATAAGTTTCTTCAGTTATTTTCATCCATTTTTCCTTTTCTAATCCCTAATATATCGTCCCCAGACCTTGTAATAATCCCTATCCTTAAACCACTCATTCACGTCATTTGGAGCAGGGTGCTTTAAGTGATAAGTGCCGTCAATCTTGCCCAGGTAACCTGCATAATCGCTGCAAATCTTCAGCCACGGAAGCTGGATGAAGCCCAGACCCAGCGCCTGGCCTACAATCGCAGGAAGGTCGTAAAAGGTTGTGAAAAGCGGCTTGTTCAAGTCTGCCTCAATACAACTCTTTAAAATTGCCCGGTCGGTTTTACTCCAGTCTGGATTGTGCCAGAACTTAAGGCGGTGGTGCGAAAGGTATTTTTCAACCTTCTCAACACTAAAGAACATTCCCTGGGAAGCAAACCAGCCTGGCTCGTAATACCAGAGAAAATGATTGTAGTGACTTTTCTTCCTGATGTTGATTAGACTTGAAACTACGTTGCGGTAGTTGAAGCTTAAAACCGGCATCGGAAGTAAGTCAGGGTCAATTCCCAGTATTTCATCTTTAGTTAGAATTTTCACTTACTTCCCTTCTACATCCGCAGGCATAGCAATTCTACCGTCAATGTAGCCCTTTTCATGTAGTTCAAAACTTACAGACTCCCCATCATGCAGGACGTAGAGCCGGTAAGCGGCCAAAGGCTGACCGGTTTTGTTATCGAGAATTGGAACATAGCCCAGAACTTTAACATCAAGGTCGTTAACTGACTTCCATTTTACATCATCAAGGTCTTTTGTGTCTACTGCCATTTTAAATCTCCTTATCCTAATTTGTATGCCCAGAT
>JAUVDZ010000048.1 GCA_030595015.1 Candidatus Peregrinibacteria bacterium
TTTATGCTCAATTTGGTCGGATTAAAGAGATCCTGGGTATTTTGGAGTTTCCGATTTTTGAAAAAGAAGGATTTGAAGCTGATGATGTAATTGCAACAGTGGCAGATAAAGTTGAAAAAGATTCAAATATCGATGTTTATGTTATAACAAGTGATAAAGATGCGCTTCAGTTGGTTAATGATCAAACATTTGTTGTGAGTCCGGCTAAAGGTGGGACTGATAATAAAACCTATAATCCGGAAGCTGTGATGGAAAGATTTGGCTTAACACCTGATCAAATTATCGACTTCAAAGCAATTATGGGAGACAGTTCAGATAATATTCCTGGCGTTGTTGGAATTGGAGAAAAAGGAGCGACCAACCTTTTACAAAAATACCAAACGTTGGATGGTATTTATGAAAATCTTGAAGAGATAACTGGTGCGATTCATACTAAGCTTGAAGAACAGAAAGAAGGAGCTTATTTTAGCCAAAAACTCGTTACTTTGGTACATGATGTGCCAATTGATTTTGACCTTGAAAAAACTGAATATAAACCAGAAGATTTCATGAAGGGTATGCCTTTATTTGAAGAACTAGAATTTAGATCGTTGATTGGACGCCTAAAGAAGATGTTGCCTAATTTACCTCAAATAAGCGAAGAACCTATTCAAGCCAGCTTATTTTAAGGAGTTCGCTATTGCTCACGCTTAAGCTCGCTATAGATTTTAGCTCGCAAAGAGACTCGCATAATGCTCGTCTCCGTTGTATACATAATTAGTTCAATTTCGCATAAATAAGCCTTGCATTTAATATAATTTTCCAGTATATTCCTCTCGCAGGCTTAATAAATAGGCCCTTTTTATATCATTTTTCTCTAACACTAATGGCAAAATCACGCATTATTGCCAGTCTCGATATCGGTAGTTCCAAGATTCGAACTGTTGTGGGAGCTCTCGAAGAAAAAAGTTCAACTCCGAATATAATCGGTGTTGGAATCACGCCTTCGGCTGGACTTAGGAAAGGTTCAGTTATAGACGTAGAAGAGGCTATAATCAGCATTTCGAGTTCTCTTGAAGATGCCGAACGTATGGCTGGTGAACCAATCAACCATGTATTTTTAGGTATCGGCGGTAGTCACATTGAATCAATGAATAGCAAAGGAGTTATTGCTGTTTCTCATGCTGGTAATGAGATTGCAGAAGACGATGTTGATAGAGTTTTAGAAGCTGCTCAGGCAGTTTCAATCCCAGGTAACAGACGAATTTTAAGAACTATTCCAAAATCATTTACTGTTGATGAACAAAAAGGCATTAAATATCCGGTTGGAATGACTGGAATCCGCCTTGAAGTAGAAGCTCATATTGTTACTGGGCTTGTTCCATCAATTAAAAATATTGAAAAATGTGTTTTACAGGCAGGAGTTGATATTGATGATATCATTCCTACTTCACTTGCTGCGCCTGAAGCAGTTTTGACTAAACGTCAGAAAGAATTAGGTGTTGTTTGTATAGATGTTGGATGTGGAGGTACTTCAGTTTCAGTATTTGAAGAAGGATCTACCCTACATACAGCAGTTCTTCCTGTTGGAGGAGAAAGCGTAACAAACGATATTGCGATTGGGCTAAGAAGTTCAATTGATACAGCAGAAAAAATTAAAATTGAATATGGAAGTTGTGTTCCTGAAGATATAAATGATCGTGAAACAATTGATTTAAGCCTTGTAAGTAAAATTGATGCACATAGTGTTTCTAAGAAACATATGGCTGAAATAATTCAGGCTCGATATCATGAAATTTTTATATTGGCAAAAGAAGAATTAGCGAAGATTCACCGGGATGGAATGCTTCCGGCTGGTGTTATTTTGACTGGTGCCGGAGTGAAAATGCCAGGTTGTATTGATTTGGCTCGTGAAACTCTAAACCTACCTGTACAAATTGGATTCCCGCAAAATTTTGACGGGGTTGTAGATAAAATTGATGATCCAGCTTATGCCACTGCAATCGGGCTATTAATTTGGGGCTCTCGATTGGAGACAAGACAATATGGATTTCAATTTAAAGGATTAGGGCTTAAGAAAGCCTTTAGTGGTGTCAAGGATTGGGCTAAAAGTTTATTGCCATAAAATCTTATTGACATTATGACAAAAAACGACCAATATAAGTCCCAATTTAAATCATATATATTAATTTTAAGCTTTTAAGCACACCTACTATGGATGATAAATCACAATTAAGAAATTTGTTCTCGGCAAAAGCATCATCAGGACGAACTCCTGCAACAAGTACGCAGGAAGTTGTACCTGAAATGACTCCGGTTGCTTCAATTAAAGTAATTGGTGTTGGTGGAGGCGGAACTAACGCTACCAATCGAATGATTAAAGCTAATCTTCGAGGTATCGACTTCATTGCAGTGAATACTGATGCGCAAGCTCTATATCACTCAGAAGCTGCAACCAAAATCAATATTGGTAAAGCCACAACTAAAGGACTAGGCGCAGGTTCGAATCCAGATATTGGAAGACAAGCTGCAGAAGAATCATCAGAAGAAATTAGAGAAGCAATTGATGGAGCTGATATGGTTTTCATCACATGTGGTATGGGAGGCGGAACAGGAACAGGAGCTGCACCCGTAATCGCTGAAATTGCAAAAGAACAAGGAATTTTAACAGTAGGTGTTGTTACTAAACCATTTGCATTCGAAGGTCATAGAAGAAAAACGCAAGCTGATGAAGGACTGGAAAATTTAAGAACTAAAGTAGACACTCTAATCACTATTCCAAACGACAGAATCCTATCTATTATTGATAAAAAGACTCCAATCACTGATGCATTCATGGTTGTAGACGACGTACTAAGACAAGGTGTGCAAGGAATTGCAGACTTAATCACTGTACATGGAATGATCAATGTGGATTTCGCGGATGTAAGAACTGTTATGGAAAACGCAGGAAGCGCATTAATGGGAATTGGATACGGAACAGGAGAAAGTAGAGCAATTGAAGCTGCTAAAGCTGCAATTGAGAGTCCATTACTTGAATTATCAATCGATGGTGCTAAAGGTGTGTTATTCAATATTACAGGTGGAAACGACTTATCAATGTTCGAAGTTGATGAAGCTGCAAGAATCATTACTGAAGCATCTGATGCTGAAGCAAATATAATCTTTGGTGCAGTCATTAACGACTCTTACACAGGAGAAGTTAAGATTACCGTAGTTGCAACCGGATTTGACACTGCAGCACGTGATACAGCAGCATTTAGAAGCCATTCAGGAATTAATCCAATGGTTCCTAATGCTATTACGCCAAGCAGAACTCCAAGTACAAACACAACTCCAACGCTTCCAAGATCAAACTCTGAACCTCAACCTGTTATGAAAGGTAATGCAGAAGATGAACTGGATATTCCAGCGTTTATTAGAAAGAAAATGGGGTAGAGTGTGTAGTGTGGTGCAAAACGATGAATTTAAAAAAGACCGTCAGATATTGGCGGTCTTTTTGGTAGAAAATGTAAATTAAACTTGAGGCATTCGTGCTTGAGATGCAGCAGGTGCAATGTCAAAACTTTGATCACTACTGTTTGGCTTAAAAAACTGAAGAGTTACTCCTCTTGTATCATTAAAATAATTCTTAATAAATGCCTTCTGTTTTGGAGTTGAAGGTCTTTTTAATACAGCCATCAACTCGTTCCAAGTTCTAATTTGCTTATTAGGCATTTTCTTATTAAATGCTTTTATTACTGTCTTTTTTGCAGTTTTTAACTGAGCATCAGTTTTAATATCGTTGCCATTAGGCCCAACAATGAGTGATTCTCTTTTAACTATATAATGCTTATCGAAATCTTTCACTTTTGATCTTAACTGTTTCTCAGCAGATTTTGCTCTATTATCTGCCAATTTTCGATTTGCAGATAAATCCCCCTCCATACTTGCAGTCCCTCTGACTTTAATCACAGTTTTTCCTGGAAATAATGCTTTAGTTAAAGCCTTATTTTTTTCTTTAGTAAACAACTTAGCAACTTGCACATAAAGAGCCGGAGTATTCTGAAGCTGTTGACTTAAGCTATATTCAGTAGCATTCCTTACAGCTTGAGCCCTTTTTAAATTAAATTGGTCAATTAATGTTGCTGCTAGAATAATATTTGTTACACCTGCACCCATATTGTTAGCTATATCAATTCTACCTTCTTTAAGTTCAACTTTAGCTGCGCTTAAAAACCCAAGATTTTTTCCCTGAATTTCAAGCCGTACTTTCCCACCAACTTTTTTTACTTTAAGCCCGGTTGCTTTTGGTTTGTTAGGCCCAAGTTCAGGATTTGATGGATTGTTTTTCTGCCTTTTTAACATTTCAGCTTTATATTTTGCAAAATCCGCACCTATTAAATTTGAAACATACCCTACGGTAGCGTGCCTATCTGCAAGAGGAGGTAATACTTCTCCTTGAAAACTAACTTTGCTCATAGCAGAATCCCATTTATTATCTTTATAAATTGAGCGAGGATCTGCTCCTCTTGCCCATTTTCTACAAATCTCAATTATTAATGATTCTGCAGTATTTAAATCATCCAACACTCGCCCTCGAACAAAACTCCCATGTTTACCATTCAATTCTCCATGAAGTAATCTTATATCTCCGACCTTACTAAAACCAGTTATGGCTTTCTCATTAGCAATGTGCCATCTACCAATATAAGCTTTCATAAGTAATTCCACATGTTTTTCCCAAACATTTTCATTATTTTTCCATTCACTTTTGTACATCTTTCTAATTCTTTCTTCAGTCTTTTTTCTGTTCATTTTTAATGCTGCTACTAATTCTCTTCGTTTTGTAATTATTTCAGCAATATCAAGAATTCTTTGTTGCTGTAATTTTAAATAATTTAAAGTTTTAGCTAAAATAACTTTAATCTTCTCAGGAGTTTTTCCTCTTACTCCTGTTTCAAATTTTGTTTGAATATTAGTTACTTTTTCAATAACGTCTGCAAGTGTTTTTTTATTTGCGTCAGTTAATTCTTTTCCATATACTGCTATGCATTTTTTTCGATTATTCACAACTTCTTTAGCTCGATTATTAACTGTTTGTTTTGCCGTTTGAGCATCTTGCGTTTCTACAGCTGCAGAAGGTTGTCCAGTTGGACTAGAAGAGGCTCTCCCCCCCCATCCAGCAAATACGAATTTTCCGTAAAACAATGGATTGAAATTTGGTTTTAACATTTTTATTTTGGTTATTTATTATTAAATATATATTAAAGATTTTATTTCTTATGTAGTTCGAGTCGTTTGGTTTTTCATGTTAAGCGTGATTTCTTTTGGTGATCCTTTTGGTTTTATAACGTTCAATTGAACACCTCTTACGTGATCTAATTTCTTTCGTAAATATGCTCTTTTTGAAGCATCTTGAATTAAACCGGGAGATGCAGTATATTTTTTTACAATTGCCTTCATTTGAGCAACTGAAACTGTTTCTTCAAAAATAAAACCATAGTCTTTTGCAAACTCCTTCCATGCTTTAATCATATTAGTAATTTTTTTACCAAAAACATCAACAACTTCTCCAACTGCGACAAAATCAATTATACCGTCAAACTTATTTCCGATTGCTTCTTTTGCCTTTTCAGCTCTTCTATCAGCCAATTCCTGATTATATGCAAATCGTCCGTCCATACTTGCCCGTCCAACAATTTCAATTTTAGGGATACTAGACAGTTTAAGCACATTGATCAATTCTGACGACTTGTCTTTTAATTTTTTAGCAACTGCTGTTCGCAAAGCTTTGTCCTCAATTGCACTTAAAATTGACTCTGCGATTTTTTGATTCATATTATCTCTACTAAATGTAATTTTATTAACTTTATCACTGTTCGCCTTCATATTATTAATAAGATCAACTTTTAAAGTTGAAACATGTAGTTGTATTTTCTTATTTGGAAGATTCTTCCCAACAACATCAATTTGTCCTTCTTTTTTGAACTCAATTTTATTTACAATTGGCTTAGCACTTTGCACTTCAGGAGTTTGAGGTTTTGGTTTAGGTACTTTTGCCAGCATTGTTTTTGGAGCCTTTCGCGCTTTTGGTAGGGTCCTCTTAGGCAAAGTCCGTAATCGAGCCGGAAAACTGATTTTAGCAGTTTTTGCCTGAGCATCGATCAAACCATTAAGTTTGTTT
Organism: Candidatus Peregrinibacteria bacterium; assembly: GCA_030595015.1. GTDB lineage: Bacteria > Patescibacteriota > Gracilibacteria > UBA1369 > PNNO01 > JAUVDZ01. The sequence continues at coordinate 6,146 of JAUVDZ010000048.1, forward strand.
AATCTTGCTTTTCTTTTTACGGAATCTGTTTCTTTAACTGCTGCATTGTATTCTGCTCTAGCTTTTTCTAATTTGTTGAAACCTTCACGATATTCCTTATTATACATCTTCGCCATTTCATGATCCGGGTTTCCTGGAGAGCTTTTTCTTTTATTATCAAGCCACTTTACTAAAAAATTTAATTTACTATCTACATGTTTTTCTAATGGTGTAGTTGGAGCTTTTTCAGCACTCATTTTAGGCTTTGCACTATCTTTAAATTTACTTGCTATTAAAGCCACAGCTATCTCTAATTTATTTTTAATTTTTTTAATATCTTCTCTTGATTTAACTTTTTTCATTCCTGCCTGCGCATTAGCTTTTAATTCTCCTAATTTAATTGCAGTTTTTGTGTAACCTTCTTTTACTTTTCCTTCTGTATATTTAGCGTTTTCTACAGCTGCTTCTTTTAATTGATCTGCTTTTTTAAGAGTAGCTTTGTAAGCTTTTGTTACATCAGCACGATAATCAATACGCTTAGCAACTTTTTCCGTCTTTTTTCGTAAATCCTTTGCAACTTCTGCTGCATCCGCTGTTCCTGAACTTAATTTCTTTGCTGCTTCTTTTCTATATTTTGTTAGTTTTTTTACGGCATCTTTAAAAATATTTTCAGAGCTTGATGTAGCACTTTTTGCTTTTTTGCTTGCATATGATTTTATACTACCAAGCAAGGCAAATGCACTTTTAGCAGCGCCTTTAAACTCACTCTCAACTTTTTGTACTATCGTCAGTTTTTTTGGTTTTTTAGATTTTTTTGGTTTTTTAGGAGCAAGTGAAGCACCCAAATGTTTTGATCCTGAAGGGAATACTTTAGAAGTTGCTGCAAATGTCTTTCCTGTAGGTAAAGGAGAATATCTTCTGTCCTTCCCATCAACTTGTTTTCTCGGGAAAGCATACAAAGCACTATACCAAAGATCATTCTTATATACTGATGTACTCATTACTCCTTCTTTTTTCCACAAATCTACAGCTTTATTCATTTCTTGATGTGCAAGCTTTAAATCCTCGCTTATATTTGTAGAAGTAAACTTCCCTTCTTTTATATGAGTCTTTAAAATTTTAAGTTTTGATGGTTTTAAATTGAAAATTGCTGCCTTATAATTCACATACCATCTTAATAAATACGCTTCAAGCATATAATCAATACGATCCAACATTTGAGCCGTTGTAATTTCGCCCATAAGTTGTGCAAGCGCTGTCTTTTTTTTATTTTTAATTCCCGATCTCTCAATTAAAGCTTGTTTCGTTTTTTTATACTCTTTTTCAAACTGTGCCTTTAGTGTTTTCTGACATAATTTTCTTGTCTTTTCAGCTTCAATCCAATCAACCTCAATCCAAAATTCTGCTTTTACTTTCATACGAAGCAGGTATTGATCAAGTAAAGATTTCATTTGAACTTTTGCTGCCTCTGGTGTTATTTTTTTATTTTTTAACTTATCACTAATTTTTACTGCATTCTTTTCAAATAGATCAATGATATCTGAAGTTTCTCTAAAAGGTCTGAATACATTCTTTGCAAAATTAGGTAAATTCTTTAATTTATATGCAGCTTTTAATTTCTTGTCTGCATCATCTTTTACAGTTTCCAGCCTTGCTAAAGACACAAAATAATCAGAATCTAATTTAGCATTATAGTCTGCATAACCTGAAAGAGGGACTTCTTTATTAGAGATTTTACTATTTTTTCCCATTTTATATTTGATTAAGTTGGCCGAGTATATCTTCCATTTTTTTCTCATCTTCTTTGTGAGAAAGTTGTTCTTTTTTAACTCTTACTTTTTTAAGAAATTTTTCTTTAAACATTTTTACTTCTGATGCAAATTTTGAAGCCATCGTCATTTTTTCCTGAGTTGATGGATCAGCTTCATCTTCTGATTCTCCAAAAATATCAGCAAAAGGATCTTCTTCCTCTTCTGCTGCACCTTCAGCTGTTTCTGCTGTTACATCAGCTTTTGCTGCTGCATTTTTCTTATCAATTTCAGTAAATTTATTGATATTTGTTTGTAATTTTTTGAGGATATATTTTTTAAATTCTATTTTCTCATTTTCACTACAAATCGCATTCTTATTCACAGAAGCAATAACGTCACGCGCATGTTTTTGCATAAATTCAAGAGGATCTCCCTCAACCTGAGGGCCAACTCCACCTAAATCAACTGTACTTGGTAAACCAGGCATATCAGCCATAACTAGTTTTTATTATTTATTGTTTATTTTCACTTGTTATTATAACATGAAATACATTTTTTCAC
>JAUVDZ010000076.1 GCA_030595015.1 Candidatus Peregrinibacteria bacterium
TGCCAAGATGCAGTTGTTGCAGGAGCAGAAGATGCATGCGAAATTGCTTGTGGAAATAGCAAAGTCGAAGAAGGTGAGGAATGCGATGATGGGAATACAACAGCAGACGATGGTTGTGATGCATCTTGTAAAAAAGAAGGAACTTGCGGAAACAAAATAATCGAAAGCAATGAAGAATGTGACGACGGGAATACAGATAAAGGTGACGGATGTGATGATAAATGCAAAAAAGAAGGTGTATTCAGGGTTTCGGAGATATTGAAAATTGATGAAGGTCAAAGCTATTTAGATAGAAGCAGCAGTACAGCAGATTCAACAAGTTTAAAAAAAGGATTAATTTATTTAATTATTCAATTTATTGAACTTCTAACAAAAATTATTGGTTCTTTAGCCCTATTAATGGTAATAGTTGGCGGATTAATATTAATGATATCTTCAGGAAACTCACAATTGCAACAAAAAGGTAAAAAAATAATTCTTTATGCAATATTAGGGCTTGTTATAGCCTTCCTATCATTAGTAATCGTTACAACAATTCAATCTTTATTCTATACAACTTAATATGAAAAGATTATTAGCAATTACAATTAGTTTAATTATTATACTTCCGCAGATGATTGGGATAACAATGGCTGCTGAAGAATTTAAATGTGCGGATGTGCTTAAAGCTGACAAAGGATTTTACGTAATTTTAGAAGAGCCATTAGGGGGACCAGATGCTAAATACTGCTTCAGAGTTTGCAATGATGTCACAGCAACTCCAGGACAAGCTGCAACAGGGACCACAAAAACAAGAATTTGTGAATTAAAAGACGTTTGTGCAGGTGGAGGATCTTTAAATAAACTTGATATAAATTGCCAAAGAGTGCAAATAATTCAAGCCACTGGCGGGGTAGATTTATTAAATCAATATGTGAGAATGATTTATTTATGGAGCGTTAGTGTAATTGGTATTATTTCAGTTTTAATTATAGTTGTAAGTGGTATCGAGATGATGATTACCGGAAGTTCGGGAAGTATTGATGAAGCAAAAGGTAGAATAGTTAAATCATTATTAGGTTTAGTAATATTATTTTTATCAGGATTAATTTTATACACAATTAACCCAACATTCTTTGTTTAAAATTTTAAAACAATTGGGTTCAATATTATTACTTTGCACATTATTGCTAAGCATTAATTCGTATGTATTTGCAGATGATTATAGTGATTGTGTAGCAAATACTCCTCAACAAGCTAAAACTACTTGCGAAGCTTCTGAACAGTCATTTATAAATACTTGCTCTAAAGACCAGTCATTTGAAATGACAACATACACTTCAGTTGCAGAATGTTTGAAAGAAGTACAAACTAGTATTGATAAATGTATTTCTGATTTAAATAAAAAAAATATTGGCGCTTGTGATCATTTAAAACCTACTATCACAACTCCGCCCACAATCCCCAATATCTCAACTGTAGTTAAACCAAATGTAAAAGATGTTAGCCAGGTTAGCCCATATTTAAGCAGTACTTTTTTACCTCGTGTCGCAAATACAATTGTTTCATTTGGAATCGGTGCTGCAGTTTTAGGATTAATTCTGGGTGCGATTGGACTATTAACAGCTTATGGAAATGACGAAAAATATGGAAATGCAAAAAAAGGAATATATTTTTCTTTAATAGGTTTAATAATTTGTTTACTTGCTTTCGCAATTGTTCAATTAATATTTTACACAGGCTATCAAGCCGGACAAATCAGATAATGAATATTAAAAAAACCATACAAATCGCATTAAGTTCAGTTCTATTGATAATTACATTATTATCAAATACTGCCTTTGCACAAGTTCCTGAACAAAAAGTAGACATCAACGATCTCCTCTATAAATATACATCTGATTTTACTACAGAAGTAACAACTACTGATTACGTGGCTTCATTGCCGGAAGAAGAAACTCCAGGTGATATTTTAGGACAATTAATCTATTTTTCACTGGTAATTGCAAATGTTTTGGCATTGATATCGTTTATAATTGCTGGAGTCTTCATGGTAGCTTCGCAGGGTAATGAAGATGATAATTCAAAAGCTAAAAAAATACTTACTTATACTATTATCGCGTTGATCATTTGTGCAACTGCACTTGCGTTAGTAACAGGTGTTACAAAACTAAACTTTTTCAGTCCATAATATGTTCAAAAAACTAATCACAATCGGACTTCTAACTATAATCATTGTTCTTACAATGCCGATGGTTCATGGACAACGTGCGATTGATCCTCTTTTAAAACCTGACAATGCCCCTGGTGTGCCTTTAACTGGTTCATCACAAGAGAATTGTATAAAAGAGAATCTATCAAAACTTCACGATGAAATTTACGTTAAAAAAACTAAAACTTTCGACAAACTCAGCGACGCAGAAAAAAAAGAAATAGCAAAATATTGGGATGAAAATTCACAAATGTGCCGTGGTCATGAAGAAGAACCAATCACTGCGTTCATACAAATTCTTGCAGGTGCATTATTAATGATTGCCGGTGGTGTAGCAGTAATAGTGATTGCTGTTGCAGGTGTAATGTACGTAACCGCCGGAGGTAGACAACAACAAATGGAATTCGCCAAAAATACCCTTATGTATGCAATTATAGGTATGCTAGTTATGATTTTCTCATACTATATCGTCCAATTTGTCATCAAACTTATCATCGGAGGTTAGAGAAAATAAAGGCTGCCATTCGGTAGTCATCAATTATTTTTAGGTTTAAATATCTAATCTTGGAAATAAAGGTTCGCACTCCCCTATTTTTTCGCCGGCTTTAAGTCCACCCCATTTAGAAATTGTATCAAAATTCTCACCCAAAGGTTCGCACCCAAACGTTTTTAAGAGTTTTTCAGCTGCTTCAGGAATATATGGATATAATGCGTATCCAACATGTCTTAATACCTCTAATAGGTTATAGAGAACGTTACCGAGCTCTTTTTCGTCTTCTTTTGCTAACACCCATGGTTTTTTGTCTTCAATATACTTATTTGCCGCATCAACCTGAACAATTACAGCTTCAATTGCTTTTTTAATATCAAATTTATCGATCATTTTATGATAAGTTGTCCACATCTCTTCAATCCCTTTTTTAATCCCTTCATCAGGCACACTTAATTCCGGCACCACACCTTCAAAATATCTTTCAGTCATTTTGGTTACCCGATTCACTAAATTCCCCAGATTATTCGCTAATTCAGAGTTATAAACTTCTTCAAATCGCTCATAAGTAAAATCTCCGTCTTCAACTGTTGGAATTTCACGCAATAAAAAATATCTTAAAGGATCCGTTCCATATTTTTCAACAACATCAAAAGGTGAAATAACATTACCTAATGATTTACTCATTTTCTGTCCTCCAGATCCAATAAATCCATGAATTGGTATCATTTTTGGTACTTCTAAACCTGCACTCAAAAGAATTCCAATCCAAATTCCTACATGGAATCTAATAATGTCTTTTCCTATAACATGCGCATCACAAGGCCAATATTTCTTAAACAATGAACCCTCATTTTCATAATCTAAAGCAGTTAAATAGTTTGATAAAGCATCACACCAAACATACATTGTATGATCTGGATCATTTGGCACTTCAACTCCCCAACTTAACTTTTCTTTTGGACGTGAAAAGCTAACATCGCGTAAACCTTCTTTAGCAACATTCAAAAATTCACGTTTTCTGAATTCAGGTTCAACTCTTAATTCCCCTGACTCAACTAATTTAACAATTTTGTCAGAATATTTTGATAATTTAAAATAATAATTTTCTTCTGAAAATTTTTCAACTTTCTTTTTATGAGTAGGACACTTCCCGTCCTCCAAATCTTTTTCAGTCACATACGCTTCGCATCCTTTACAGTAAAATCCCTCATATTTATCTTTATAAATATCCCCTGCCTCAACCAATTTCATCCATAATTTCTGTGCTCCTTTTTTATGACGATCAGAAGTTGTTCTAATAAAATCATCATAAGTTAAATTTAATATTTTTTTAAGTTCGCGATTTTTTGCAGCAATATTATCAACATGTTCCTGTGGAGTAATCCCCAATTCTTCAGCAGTATCATGAATCTTCATACCATGTTCATCAGTTCCTGTTAAAAAATAAACATCATCACCAAGCAAGCGATGATAGCGCGCCAAAAAATCAGCTTCAATTGCTTCCATAGCAAAACCAATATGCGGATTTGCATTTGCATAAGGGATACTGGTTGTCACATAAAATTTACTCATGACTCTATTTAACCCTTATTCACGAGAAGTTTCAAGCATAAGTCGGAGCAAGCTTGTTTAAAATAGAGAATTTCAAAATTTTTGAATTTTTGAAATCCAGTTATAAAAAAACACCTCCCTCCACATTGAGCTGCTCTAATCTATTGAACAAAACCCTGAGGAGTCTGTTTATCACCTTCTCCACGAACCTGCGTACGATAAAGCGAAAAGTTGAAGACCGGAAGGAAAGAATCTGGTCTTACAAAAGCCTCAATCTGTTTACGCGACTTCCCTGAAGTGCCTGTTGATTTAATCTTCGCAAATTCGCGAATCATCACATCATCAGGCGTTAAAATTCTATAGTAAATTTTAGCATTATTTCTTCTTTCAAAATCAGAAAGTCCTTGTAAAACATTCGGATTGAAAATATTTGTGATAGTTAGATATACAAATTTATGAGAATCTAAAAATTGAGAAATCAAATATGGATCATCCCCATCTTCGCTTCTTTTAATTGTCTCTGTTCCTAAAGTCTGGAATGCTTCTCTCGCCCACTGCCAAATTCCCAAATTACAATTCGCTTTATATTCAATTCCACTATTCTTATCAGTAAAAGTTGATTGTCCAACTTCAAAAGTTCCGACACAAGTTGGCATATTTGCACTGCTTCCATTAGCTAAAGCCAAGTAATCTCCAATTGTTTCAGTAAATAAAGTTCCGTCATTTAACACTCCTGTCATTTTCCATCGAAACATATCAATATTTTCATAACTGACTTCGTCTGGTAAATTCGGATTTAGCTGTGCATCAGTAAAATATTCTATTCTAAAATCCTCAATATTTTTAACTTCCCCACCATCCTGAATTGTAAATAAAGGAATCGAAAAAGTATCATTTAAATAAAGAACATTATATAAAAATTCTTTAGGATTATTTTTAGCAATATTTACATCAATAATTTCAGGATCAACAAATGGAATCGACTGAGTTGTATTTTCAATCGAGTATAAATAAGTTAAACCATCTTCATCTAGTCCGCCTGGTCTTTCAAATCCAGGCAGATTTTGATGTAAGTCCAACAATGCTTCTTCAACGCCGGATTCAGCAGCATAAAAGGCTTTACCTGTATCTAAAAATGTATTTGTAATCTTAATTTCTCTTAAAATCAAGTCACTCAAACCAAGAGCAAGCGTCATGAGGATTCCCATGATTAAAAGTGCAATTATTAATGCGCTACCTTTTTGTTTAGAGTGAATTTTTATCATAAATTATTAGTTTGCATGTTATAAACTCTTGAAGAAAAAGATGTCTGTAAATCTAATGAAAAATCTGAAATTGTTTCAAATTTTGAAGCAATTGTTGTGTACACACTTACTGAAGGTTGATATTGCAAAACCCCACAACTAACATTTTCAGGATCAAAAGGGTCACCCAAAGGTGCAATTTCAAATTTCATCTTTTTAATTTCTATTCCTTTTAAATTAATTGGTTCAAAGCCATCAAATCCAGGATTAGGAGCCCATGACAAACCTTTTTCATCTTTTAATTCTTTATAAAAAGATAAGACATCTTCTTTAATTCTAAAAATTGTACGTTCAGTTGCATTTGCGTTTATTAAAGCAAGATACGAACCTGCCGGAGCAGTCTGTAAATCAGAAC